>CAYWSS010000013.1:0-18464 GCA_964460505.1 uncultured Caldilineaceae bacterium
CACCCCCCTCCAACCTCGACCATTAGGGAGTGCGGTCGCCCTCACGAGGGGGGAGGGTTTTTGAACTTCCCCCCGTTCACGGGGGGGGGTGGGGCTGAACGGTTATTCCGTTTGCTGCTGGTTGTTTAGCCGTTTAACAACAAAAACAGTCAGGTCATCGGCTTGCGGAGTGCCGCTAATAAAGCCGGTAACGGCATTTATTATTGCATCTAACATCTGTTGCGCCCCGGCTTTAGCATTAGCAGCGATAACGTTTCGCAACCGATCTTCTCCAAATAAATCCTCATTTGCATTCATTGCTTCGGTAATTCCATCTGTGTAAAACACAATAGTGTCGTCAGGCGCAACATAAATTTCGTGCTCTTCCAACTCGATTTCCTCAAAGGCTCCCATGATAGTGCCTCGCGCCACCATATCTGTTACCTTTCCGGTTTGAGCGCGCAACCACATGGGCCAGTTATGCCCCGCTCCGGAATAGGCCAGCCAGCCGGATTTTAAGTCCAAAGTGGCGTAAAAGGCGGTTAAAAACAGTTTTGACCGTGTATCTTTGTAAATAATATTATTAGCTCGAGTCAAAACATCGGCGGGGTGGCGTCCGCTCATAGAACGAGTGCGGATGATTGATCGACTCAGCGCCATAAACAGGGCCGCAGGCACACCTTTGCCGGAAACATCGGCAATAACCAGGCCTAACTGATTTGGGTTGCCCGCCAGTTTAAAGAAATCGTAGAAGTCTCCGCCCACTTCTCGAGAAGGCTGGTAAAGCGTGGCAAATTCCCACCCGTTCGCTTTTGGATGGCGAGCCGGCAGCAAACTGAGCTGAATTTGCCGGCCAACGGCCAGTTCGTCCTCCATCCGCTGGCGTTCAATTTCCTCGCGGTGCAAGCGGGCGTTTTCTATGGCTATGGCTGCCTGATTGGCCATCAGCCGCAGTAGGCTCAACTCATCGGGGGTCAGGATGCGGGGGCTTCTGGCATTAATAAAAAGTGTTCCAATTGAACGCCCCTCTACCACCAGGGGCACAATGGATTGCCCTCTAAACTTCTCTGCCTGAAACCAGGGAGCATTCCACGGGGTGGGATCTCCGGTTTCTAAATCTTCAATTTGCAGCGGTTCCTGATTTAGCATGACCCAGCCCGATCCACTGCGTTCAGACACAGGCACTTTTCGACAGGTAGCCACAGGATCATTTCTCCAGCCACTCGCTGCCGAAAAGACCAGGCTGGTCGGGTCTTTTCTGTCCGGCAACAAGACAGCGCAGGCATCTACGTCCAGCAATCGGGGCAGTTCCTCCACTACATAACCCATTACCTCGTTCAATCTTCGCCGCCCAAGCAGTTGGTTAGATAAATTGAGCAGCACGGCTTGCTCATGCACGCGCTGTTCTTTTAGCATCTCAAACAGGCGGGCGCGTTCCAGCGCTATGCCAATTTGGCTGCCAACATTTGCCAACAGAACCAGAGCTTCTTCACTAAACGACTCCCAATCTGATCCGGCTACATTCAAAATACCCAGGGTGCTGTTTCCGGAACGCAGAGGGGCCGAGGCGTGGACAACTAAATCATTGCGTTTGCCGGGAGCGTTGATTAAACGGCTGCACTGAATCTCATTGTAGGCCGCAGTCAACTGGCCTTTGGCGCAGAGATTCTGACATTCGCACCCGCCCTTCCATGCTCTGGCTCTACTGATGGCCATTGCCGGAGGCAGATTGTGATGGGCAGCCAGGATATACCCTTTGCCGGCCCATCGATTTTGGGCAGCTTCATCCTTGAGAAAAATCCAGCCGGTTTCCAGTCCCATCAAATCAATCAGACGGGTGAGAGCAAAATAAAGGGCCTGGTGCATATCCACAGCCTGGTTCAAAGACTCAACAATCTTGTTAAGGGTGATTATATTTTTTGCAAGGGTTTTTTGGGTAGACATAGACTGCTCGTTTTGAAGGTGATTACAATTACTTCGGCGGATTGGCCGCCCTCCCCTTTTCAACAAGTCGGGTAACACCTAAAATGGGGCGTCCGCTGTTTTCGTAGAAGGCTTCTTCAATGGTTTCTTCCAGATTTTTCGGACGATACAGCGCTTTGAATTCCTCGCTGCGGTCGAATATGATTTCATCGGGAGCGCGCCACAGGTAGAGTGTGTCCGGCTGAGCGATAAAGCTCTGGAATCGCTCATTCAATTGGGTGTCGGCTTGCCATTGGTAGCCAAAGGCTTCTACCGCATTAACTCGCCCGTGTGAAAGATATACCACTGGCGCAGCCAACCCCCAATCCATTGCCACTACCAGCCCATGGGCGTTGTTGCTTAGCCAATCATTTAAATCATACACGGCGTCAGAATGGGCGCTGAGGCCGCCACTTTCTGACAGCACGCGGTGATAGTTGAGTACCGACACAAAGTTGGAAATTACCAGCAGCAGAATATAGCCCCAAACCAGATATTTGATAAAGTGATAGGTTTTGGCTTTGTAGGCCAAACTGGCAGTCAGAATAAACCAACTGCCTACGGCAATAGCCAGCGCCGGCCAGGGCATCAAAACTGCAAAGTGCGTTACCCACAGGGCGGAGACCGTACCGATGCTAAATAAAATGACCAGCCCGATAACGATATAGGGAAACAAGGCAGCTTTGCCGGCCGGTAAGGCGGTGGATATCGATTTTGATTTAATTGTGGGCTGCAATGCAACAAACAGGATGGTCAGGAGCGCGGTAACAACAAATACAATGGGCGCAAACGTGTTGCTCACAATCTCTCCCAGGTACCAGAGATGTCCACCGTCTAGCATGGTAGAAAATTGACCTGCCCGTTCTACTAGATTGGCACCAAAAGCCAGATTGTTTACGCCATAATACGATGTGCCCGCGTTTTGAGAAATATTAAGAAACGTTCCCCCTGTTTGCAGATTGTAGAGCAGCAAGGGCCAGCACCCTGCCAAAAATGCTACTGCAACAACAATTGCTTCCGGAAAGGCGAGTCGTTTTATTTGTTCCGGCAGCCGGTTTCTGTGTCGAAACAGCCAGGAAAGGTTGAGCAGAATTACCGCGCCAACCAGGGCCGCAATAAGCCACAGAAATAAAAACTTGGCATAAAGACCCAATCCAAATAGAAATGCCCCGGCTGCACTCCAACCCATTGATTTGCCGGTAAAGCGGCAGAGCCAGCAGTAGGCGGCTCCTACCCCAATGGTGGCGGTGACCGCCGTTACAAACACACCCTGGCGATTCCAGAAGATAAACGTGGGGTCAACGGACAGCAGTAGCGCGGCCAGTACCCCCACCCAGGGGTGGCCTGTAAGCCGATGCGCCAGCAGGCTGGTTAAAATCAGGGTGACGGCTCCAAAAAGAATTGACATGCTCCGCAGGGCAACGGGCGTTGAACCAAATACAGCAATAAATGGCATCGCGCCGTACAGGTTGATGGTTCCAATGTAGTCCTGCGTCATAAGTGGAAATAACCGGCTGCCGATAGTAATTCCACTGTCACGGAACGCGGTGACCGGGTGGTTGGTTAAAAGCTGAACCGCCGGCACAGCCTCAAACGCTTCGTCGTAGTGCAATCCGGGGAGATTAATTTGGTAGAAACTGAGCGCCGCATAAAGCAGCACGATAGCTGCTAACCCAAGCCACCAAACACGGAAAGCGTTGGGTGTTGCGTCAGGAAAAATGTTCATTTAGCTTTATTCTTCGGCTAACAGGGAAATGTTGGCTACCATGGCGTCGTAAATCCAGCCGGATGCATAGATATGGATGGAATCTATATAAATGGGCTTTGCGGGGCCAAGCACGGTCAGTAAGTTGACCGATTCATACGGATACCACAAAAAACGGGCAATTTGTTCGCTGGAATTATCCGGCTGGTTGTAAAGAATATAGTTGTCCGGCGGTGATTCGTAATAGAAACCGTGGAACCAATCTCTGTCGTTTCCACTGGCGTCTTTATAGGCTACATGCAACATGATGGGGAATTCCGAACCCAGTTGCCCTCCCCCCGGCAACGTCTGATCAACCAGCCGTACATCTGCAAATACCCGCAGCGATTGAAAATCCCGTACATCTTTATCTACCGTGTAAATAACACCCACTTCAGAGTGAACATTATCTTCGCCCTCGCTGCGTAAACTGAGCACCGGCTCATTTTGAAAAATTACGGCGTCGACGGTGGTGGTTACACTTTCAATTGGCGTGATGGCGTAGATATCCCAAGTGTTTTCAAAGTCCAAATCAAAGCCGCTCTCTTCCAGTAGATTTTGGGCCGAGGGCAGCGGAGGCGAAATCTGGACGTTATCCGCAATAGCTCGCTGCCCCTGATTCAGCGTTACGGCGGCGTAATCGCTAACCACCTCAGCCTGCCCAAACCGCGTGGTAACCTGGGTTTCACTGTCGTTGGCTTCAATGGAGTAGCTGCCCTGATCCAACTGAACTGAAGCATGCGGCGTGACAATTTCAAAGGCCAGGTCATCTTGCCCTCTGGCTGAAGTTGCCCTTACCCGCCCGTGCTGCACTTCTACCCGGATATTATCCGGATTTGAGCTGATGCTGAAGCGAGGCGTTTGGGATTGGTGTAACACAATGCTGGTGTTTGCATACAGGGTCAGGCTGCTGTCATCGGCAAAGGTGACAATAGCCTGCGATGTGTCGTCGGTGGAGGCGGCAAAGTTTTCCTCAAACGGGGCGGTGTTTCCCCCCGTAACCGAGGCGGAGAGTTCTGTGCCGGCATTGCCCATGAGCACAATGCCCCGCACCGAGGTTAGCTCGGAGGGCAAAATATCTGTGGCCGTGTTGGTATACCAGTATATTGATGCCGGGATAAGCATGGACGACAAACAGAATAGTGAAAAAGCTGTAGCCAGGACAATCCAGGCGGTGCGTTCGGGGTTTTTTTTGATATTAATCAACGGTAATCACCCCAACTTCCGCGCCGTTGCCCATTCCGGTGATAGTTCCCGGTTCTGGCGAATAATACATGCCGGCCCTAATATAATAGGCTCCGGGTTGTATTGTATTTGGAATAGTGACCGTATGCTGATCACGCAGAATTTCATTGATTTGCCAATAGCTGCTGGGATAATAATTGCCGCCGGGCCGGTGGTCACTCTGGGCAATCCGCTGCCCATCCTCATCAATAATATGGACATAACTGGTGTAATTAACCGATAGCAATTGGGTTGGCTGCCAGTGCAAGGTGATGTTTAACTCGTCACCCGGCTTGATAGTGGCAGGTAATAAATTGTATCCGGCCAGTTTGATGGTTTCTGTTGTATCCCCGCCTGCAATGGTAATTTTTGGGAGCTGAGTGTCTAAAATTTGGTCCGGCGGTGCATCCTGGGCCGTTGCCCGAAACAGAATTCCCTCCGGCTGAATGTTGGCTTTTAAGCCTAACCCATCCATCGGTTTGATCAGATACACCGGCCGATTGGAGGCCAGCGCTTCATCAAGCGCGCCTCCCACGTTTTTATAAGCCGGGCCAGGCACAATCAGCGGGAATAACCCGGCCAAATCGGGCCGCCGATTTTCTACCAACTGGTAGTACCACATTGGCATAATTTCGTTCCGGTCATTGCTCAGTAGAATGGCTGCGTCAGGAATTGGCTCCCGTAAAATAGTTTGCCAATGGTCGGCGGCGGCGCTGTTTTGCGATTGATCAAGCCCGGTAATTTGGGTAATGATTAAAGTTACAGGCAGGGCAAAAAAAAACAGCGACAGTCCGGTTGCCGTTAATCCAACCATATTTTTTTTCAACCGCTCCTGAATTTGGCCAAAAGCGGCCTCTGCGGCTGAGTCTGTTTTACGCTGAACAAAGCGGCCGGCTGCCCAATGCGCGGCAGCCAGCACCCCAATGCCCAACCACAGGCACACAATAAGCCAGGGCGCTATAAAAAGCACAAACACATCGCCAATAAAATAGATAAGATTAAATGCGACAAGCGTAATAAAGCTGATGCCGGTTAAGGCCAGTAAATTCCAGCATTTGCGTTGCCACAAGGTTGCCAGACCCATCAGGGCCAAAAGCGCGCCAACCCAGCCAATTTGCCGGCGAAGCAACTGCCAGGTTAACGCAAATCTATCTGCCCCAACAGCGGCGGGCTGGAGTTCTCCGGTAAAAACGGTGGCGGTAATGTGCTTCAAAAAACCCTGTACCGAATTGTCGTACAATGTGAGCGTTTGGTTATCGCTAAGTTCTATTGTAGCGTAAGGGGTAGAAGCTGCGGTTAACGGCAGATACAAATACAATAACAGCGGGATGGCGGCAATCAGCGCGCGCCAGGCCACCCCCTTGATTTTTTCAAAGAGCGAGCTGTTTTGCCCTGCCGGCGCACCGGTCATCCAGAAAAAAATCAGGAGGGCGGGCAGCAGCAGGATGGTTGTACTGTGATGCGTTAATCCCAACCCAAAAATAAAGGCCAATATTTTGCCGGTTTGGTTATTTTTACTAACACTGAATTTTAGAGCAAGCCACAAAATGAGCGCTGCAAACAGCGCATGCAACGCGTAAACCTCTGCGATAATGGCCTGGCTCCAAAACGTGTGCGTTACAGCAAAGGTGACGGCACTGACTGCGGCAGCACCTATTCTGGCCGGTGGCGGCGTTTTCGGCATAGCCAAATCAAGCAGTTGCCGGCTGGCGGCATAGGTTAGCCCCACCGTAATGGTTGCAAATACCGCCGAAAGCAGATTCATTCGCCAGGCCACCTCCCCCCACGGAAGCAGATGGGTCCACGCCCAGCCCAGTAGTACGTACAGCGGATATCCGGTTGGATGAGCAATGCCCGGCAGCCACGGCACAAATTGAAATTCACCGGCATCAGCTTCGAGTACGGTGGGGGCCAGGGTGATGCCATACAGCGTTAAGGCAAGCAGCATGGCCCCACCGCCTGCCAGCCAATCCAGGCTGCGAATTCGATTGGCTGAAGAGAAGCTACCGTCCATAAGCGGCAATTATAACATAGAACAGGACAGGATAGAAAAGGTGAGCAACGCTATGATGCCCGCTGTGGCCCTTTGATAGTTGCCCCAATTTAGATACAAACTTGGCTAATTTATTGAGGTTCAACTCTTGTGCAATTTGTTGATTAGAAAGGTTCAAACCCATAAAATAGAGACACAATATCCATATTGAGCCAAAATTAAAATAAAAATCCGGGTGAATCTGTGTTAATTCGTGCCCCATTATGTTAACTGATAAACTTCTGTATGTTGAAACTGTTGTAAACAGGTGCCGGAATTCCCCGGCACCTGCCTGCATCTGCAGGCCGTTGTGGTATAATAACATTATGCTAACCATTAGATGGCGCTCACGGCGAGGGTGGCGGCCGGATATTGCGCGCGTCGCTTTCCCTGGCGGCAATTCTGAACCACCCATCCGCATCAAAAATATTCAGGTCGAGCACAAATTCGGCAACGGCCAACCACAAAACCAACATCGTAGAATTTAACCAACTATGAGCCTTGCAGACAAAACATCGCCACTAATAAAGCGGGCCGAACTGGCCGAGGCCAACCGGCAGTTGGCGCACCGGGTGCAGGAATTGCAAACGCTGTTTGAGATTGGCAAATCTGTTACGGCGATGTTGGAATTGAAAGCGGTTTTGCGGCTGGTGACGGAAGCTGCCGTAAACCTGTCCGGCGCGGATGAAAGCTACCTGCTGCTCATCGATGAAGCCGGCGGCGATCTCTACTTGCGGGCTGAGGCCAATCTGGGCGTTGAAGAGGTCAAGGATTTTCGCATAAAAGTAAGCGATTCGATTTCCGGGTACGTGGTCCAAACCGGAAAGGCAATTCGCCTGTCCACAGAAAATGGCGGGCTGAAGGTAAAAACGGGTTTGTCTGTATTTTCGCTGGTTAATGTGCCGGTTAATATTGGTCAGGTGGTCATTGGGGTGCTGGGCGTCAATAATCGATCCCGGAAGCGAGCCTTTGTAGCTGACGACGAAAAGCTGCTGTCAGCTCTGGCCGATTGGGCGGCCATCGCCATTCAGAACGCCCGGCTGTACAATGAAACCCGCCAGTTTAGCCGCGATTTGCAACTGATCAACGAAGTCAGCCGCCTGGTTTCCGGGACGCTGGATGTAAAAAAAGTGCCGCGCCTGCTGCTGCAACGCACCGCCGAAATTGTGGGGGCAGAGTGCGGTTCGCTGGCATTAATTGATGAGATGCGGGGCGGGGTGGTATTCCAGATGGCGTACGATCCGGAGGGCCGGGAATTAACAGGGTTGACCGGGTTTGTGATGCCGCCCGATAAAGGTATTGTGGGCCTGGTCGCCAAAACAGGGCTGCCCGTCATTGTCAACAATGTGCAGCAGCATCCGGCCTGGTCATCTGTGCCGGATAAACTGACCGGTTTTGTGACCAGAAAAATTGTGGCCGTGCCCCTTATTGCCGAGGGTGAGATTTTGGGCGTGGTCGAACTGCTCAATAAGAAGGAGGGGGATTTTACGGAAAGCGACGTGCAGCTTCTCTCTCTGGTCGCCTCATCTGCCGCCAGCGCCCTAAAAAATGCCGGCCAGTATGCAGCCCTCAAAGCGGCCAATCAGGCGCTGCGTGAGGCTCAAGAGCAGCGTATTGCCGCCGAGCGTTGGGCGGTGTTGGGCAAAGCCGCAGCCACCCTGGCCCACAGAATCAACAACAGCACGGCGCTGGTTCCCATCGGTGCCCAGCATACCCGTCGCCTGCTGCGGCAGGTAGAAATGCCCCCCGAATTACGGGAAGATATTGAGGGCAATCTGGACAGAATTGAGCGAAATTCGTTGTATACCGTGGAGTTGGCCGCGGTGTTGCTGCGCCGTTTTCGTAAAAATCCTACCAAGGCCCACAACGTTAATAAATTGGTAAAACAGGCGCTGTCTGTGGTGGAAATTCCGAAAAATATCAAACTGGTCTCTCATCTTGACGATGAATTGCCACCGGTAACCACCAGCGATCTGCTGGCCGATGTTTTTGTGGAAATAATCAGCAACGCTGTAAGGGCGATGGCAAACGATGACGGTTTACTTCGGATAGCCACATTTCGGGTGAGCGCCGAAAAAGTTTCAATCCAGATTACTGACAATGGGCCGGGTATTCTCCCGGAAAACATTGATCGGATTTTTGATATGTTTTTTACCACGACAGCCAATGGCCTGGGGTTTGGGTTGTGGTGGGTAAAAACCTTTTTGGAGCAACAGCACGGTGAGATTTCCGTGGAGAGTGAGCCGGATAAAAACACCACATTTACCATTGTATTGCCGTGTAATCCACCGTCGTTGCGTTCTTTGTAGAAATGAAGTAAGATGCTATGTCTTTTCCAAGACTGTGCCTGGAAAAAATTATAAATGGTAAATAGCCAATTGTAAATGGTGAATGAAAAACCATACGCCGGGCAGGATACTTCACCCTTCACCGTTTACCATTTCTTTTTGTCACCTTATCAACAAAAAATTGTCGATGTAAATTCCTAAGACGCTAAATCGATTTACGATTAAGGCTTACGCGCAGAAACCAATCGTAAATCGCAAATTGGTCTTTGTAAATGATTTTCCGGGATAAGATCGATAATTTTTTGTCGATGCAAAAGTGTAAGACGCCAGGTTTGGAGGATCAAATGATGCGCAAGCGAATTTTAGTCGTTGACGACGTGCCGGATTGGCGCGCGCAGTTGCATACGATCTTAAAAAACGAATATGAGGTTACGACGGTAGAAAGCTATGATGAAGCGATGCTTGTGGTGCGCGATAGAGGGGCAGAACTGGCGATAGTGGATTTGCGCCTCAGCCCCACCGATGAAAATAACCGGCAGGGAATGAATTTACTTGAGGCGCTGGCCGAATATCGAATAAACGCCATTGTGTTAACCGGATACCCTGAACATAAAATGAAAGAAGAGGCAGAAGAGACGTTCAACGCCTTCGATTTTATTGATAAAAGCATACTGGCCAATAATTTTCAGCGTATTCTTGATGTAGTGGGCGAGGTGTTTAATTTGCTGGAAAACAAAGACAAGGCAAAACGGCAGGCCATTAGAGCCGCCAGCGCCCTGCAAAGTGTCGCCTTTACCCCAGACCTGGCCAGTTGGCCGCTGCGCAAATTTCGGAAGGATAAATGAGCCTCAGCCTCAATCTGGAAAGCATCATCCTGCTGCTGTTTTTTATTGCGCCGGGCTTTGTCTTTACCCGAACCTACACGGCCTATCGGCCGCGTTACTACCGGGAACCAACGGCATTTGAGCAGTTTGTGTTGGCTATTGTGGGCAGCACGGTTATTCACGCGGCCATTCTTTCGCTGTTTGCTGCCGGTGGCTTTGGATACTGGGTTGTTACCGGCAACCTCCTTTATTTTATCTCGATTCAATCTTTCAGCGGCTACCCGATGCCGGTCCTGGCCATATTCTTTGTCTCCGGTTTTCTCTACCTGGCTGCCACTCTGGTTATGGCCCGTCGATTTGCCACGTTTTTGGGCCAGAGAAGCGCCGCCGACCGGCCGCGCTGGTGGCGGCTGCTTCTGGGCGACGATCCGCCGGAGCCATTTTTATTGTGGCACACTATTCTCCAGATTGAGCCGTTAGCCCTGGATTTGATTCCGCCCCGGCTAAACATCAAGATGCGCAGCGGCGAATTCTTTAAGGGGGATCTTTACCGTATGCGGCTGGTAGGCGATGAAGAAAACACGGTCGAACTGGCCCTGCGCAATGTTTTCTACCGGGACAAATCGGGCAAAGAAAGTGACAACGAGAGGTTTCAGACACTGAGCAGCCAGGTTGTCCTGCTCAAATCCAACGACATTTTGTGGCTCACACGAAATGACCAGGGAGTAGGGAGTCAGGAGTAGGGGTACCCCCCATTGCCTTCGACAAGCTCAGGCAACGACGCGCAGCCTGAACTTGTCGAGGGCGATGTCAGGAGTAGGAGGAGTGAACGATTACAAGTAAGGACCAGGGAGTAATGAAGATAGCAATCAGTTGTTATCTGGCTACTGGCTACTGAAAGGAATATCCAATCAATGTTTGAAATAGTTTTTCTGGGCACTTCGGCGTCTGCGCCTTCGGTGCATCGAGGCTTGTCGGCCAATGTGGTTATGCACAAGGAACATCGCTTCTTAATTGATTGCGGAGAAGGAACGCAACGACAGATTTTGCAGAGCGGCCTGGGATTTAAGCGGCTCAATAAGATTTTGCTCACGCATGGCCATCTGGACCACATTTTGGGCCTGGGCGGGCTGGCTTCCACCTTTAGCCGCTGGGAAGCCATCAGATCAATGGAAATCTACGGCAGCCGGGCCACGTTAGACAGGGTAAAGGATTTACTTTTTAGGGTGGTTCTACGCAGAAACAGAATGTCCGTTAATATCGACCTGATACCCTTGGAACCCGGCCCTTTTTTTGAAGATAGCACATTTCAGTTGAGCGCTTTTCCGGTAACGCACCGGGGCGCCGATTGTTTCGGCTTTCTGTTTCAGGAAAAATCACGGCGACCCTTTTTAAATGAAAAGGCTGAGGCGGTGGGGGTGCCCATTGGCTCCGTGCGTCGAGACCTGGTGGCCGGTCAAAGCATCACGCTGGACGATGGCCGGGTTATTCGGCCTGATGACGTGTTGGGCGAGGAAATTCCAGGGGCAAAGCTGGTATTTATTGAAGATGCCGGACGCACCGACAATTTACTGGAGGTGGCTCAAAACGCCGATACCCTGGTCATTGAGGCCACCTACGTGGACGAAGATGGCGCGATGGCCCGTGAATTTGGACATATTACCGCCGGACAAGCCGCTCGATTGGCGAAGGAGGCCGGCGTGAAGCAGCTTTGCCTCACCCACCTTTCCCGGCGCTATCGGGAGCAGGATATTCTCAACGAGGCGCGTTCTGTTTTTCCTGATACCCTTGTTGCCCGTGATTTTGACCGGGTAAAAGTGGTTAAAGAGAAAAAATAGTAAACAAGATGACAAATACGTTGCTGCAAGATGGGTCCCTGCGTTTTGGCCTGGCTTTAGATAGCGCTCAACTCCAAGCATTTGAAATCTACAGCAGCACCCTGATTGAGTGGAATCAACGGGTAAACCTGACCCGCATTGTCGAGCCGGCAGAAATTACAACCAAACACTTTCTCGATTCGCTTTCGGTGTGCCGGGCATTGGCCAATTTGCCGCCGGATATTTCCGTCATCGATGTGGGCAGCGGCCCCGGCTTTCCGGGGATTCCGTTAAAAATTGTCTGCCCGGAGATTCATCTGGCGCTGCTGGAGGCAACAGGTAAAAAGGCCAAATTCCTGCAACATCTTGTGGATGTGCTGGCTCTTTCACATTCAACGGTACTCAATGCCCGCGCAGAAGAGGCCGGTAAACAAGCAGCGCACCGGGAGCGGTACGATGTGGCCGTGGCCCGCGCCGTGGCGGCGCTGCCCGTGCTGGCCGAATATATGCTGCCTTTTGTTAAAGTTGGGGGCCTGATGGTGGCCCAAAAAGGGCAGTCCCCGGTTGATGAGGCCCACTCGGCAGCAAATGCGCTTGGAATTTTGGGCGGGACCATAAAAGAGATCAGGCCTGTAGAAATTACAGGCCTGGAGGGGGAACGGCATCTGGTCGTTATCAAAAAAACAAAACCAACCCCCAGGCAATATCCCCGCCGGCCCGGGTTGCCCGCTAAAAAGCCCATTTAGCCTTTGCCTTCTGTTGACGATGTCCCCATTCGGCGGTATACTTTGTGAATATTTACCCATATAAGGACCTGGTTTTGTGACGGTGCTTGCTCGGAAAATTCAATTTGCTGTTCTTCTGTTCTGGCTAACGCTAATTCTGTTTGGCTCAAACACATCCCTTCTGGCCGAAGCTCAAGACCCTGTTCAGGAACCTGACCCGGCGGTGGTTGAAGCAATCTTTAGTGCCCTTACCCCGGCAGAGCGTGTAGGGCAATTATTTATGGTTTCGTTTGATGGCACAAACGTTAGCCCCACGTCTGACATTGCCGAACTGATCCAACTCTACCGGGTTGGTGGCGTGTTTATCTCTGCCCGCGATCAAAATTTTGCCAACGATCAGGGGACACCGGCCCAGGTTTTGGAACTAACTGATGGCTTGCAAGCGCTGGCCCAACAGTCGCCCTCGCTCGAATTGATTGCCGCAGCCAGCATGACCTCAACGGCAACCATTACTGGCCCCGAAGCCGCCACTATTACGACAACATCCCCCATTACCGCTATTACTTCAACAATAATTGAAGATTACAATCCGGTACCGCTTTTTATTGCTGTTGAACAGGAAGGCGACGGTTTTCCTTTCTCACAAATCCGGGAAGGGATGGTAGAGGTGCCCAGCCCTATGGCTTTGGCCGCCACCTGGAACCTCGATAACCCGCGGCAGGTTGGTGAAGTGGTTGGATACGACTTAACCCAACTGGGGATCAACATGCTCATTGGCCCCTCGCTGGACGTGCTGGATAACCCCCGCCAAAACCAGGGGCGAGGCCTGGGGATTCGTGCTTTTGGGGGCAACCCCCACTGGGTCGGTGAAATGGGGCAAGCCTACATCGAAGGGGTTCACCGGGGGAGTGACGGCCAAATTTTAACTATTGCCAAACACTTTCCCGGCTTTGGCAGCAGTGACCGTGAAATAAACCAGGAAGTGCCCACCATCCTCAAATCTCTGGATGATCTGCGCCGGGTAGAACTCCACCCATTTTTTAAGGTTACAGATATGTCTACCGGTAATCCTCAGGGGGTAACGGATGGGGTGATGACGGCCCACGTGCGGTATCAGGGCTTACAGGGCAATCTGCCCATCAGTCTTGATGCCAGAAACTTGCCGGCCATTTTGGCGCTCAAAGAGATTGCGCCGTGGCGCGATGCCGGGGGACTGGTTGTGAGCGCTCCGCTGGGCGCACCTGCCGCCCTGGAAGGGGTTTCGGCGGGCACTGAAGTGTTTCCGGCGCGACGGTTGGTGCAGGATGCTCACCTGGCCGGCAATGACATTTTGCAATTGGTTGGTTTTTCGTTTGAAGATGAAGGGCCAAATGCGCATTTCCTGAATATCAAAGACGCCATCGGCTTTTTTCAGGAGCGATACGCCAGTGACCCTAATTTTCACTCCAGCGTTGACCAACGTGTGCGCCGCATTATTCGGGCCAAAATAAAAATTTTTGGTGAGGACCTCTTCTCGGCGCAACTCCAGCAATCAAGAGACGGGCTGGCTTCGGTGGGAACTCTGCCCATCGATTTGAATAAAATTGCGCAGGCGGGAGTTACGTTGATTACCCCCCCCACTCAGGATGGCGTTTCACGGCTGTCCGATCCGCCTCAGCCGGGAGAAAACCTGTTGATTTTTATGGATGACCGGCTGGGACAGGATTGCAGCGGGTGTCCTGCATTTCCGCTCATTGATACAACTTCGTTAGAAGAGAGGATACTTCAGTTATTTGGCCCCAATTCTACCGGGCAGATTTCGCCGGAACAAATCAACAGCTTTGGTTTTTCTGCCCTGAAATTAATGCTGGCGGGAGAATCCGCCGCTGCGAATGAAGAGAACCCGGTGGAAGAAGGCCGGAGCGATGAGCAAGTGTTTGGCGAGGATCAGGCCGGTGGAGAGGTAGTGAGCAAACCTGCTGCCGGCAGCCAGGAAGATCAGGAGGGTTCTCCTGAGAATTTAAACAACGCTGAAGAAGAAACAAACGGGCCTGACCAGGGTGAACAGCCAAAACAAGACCTGGAAGCATTGATAGAATCGGCAGACTGGATAATTTTCGGGATGCTAAACATCGACACGGATACCGCCCCTCAATCTGATGCGGTCAGGGTGTTGCTTCGAAACAATTATGACACCCTGAGAAATAAAAAACTGGTTCTGTTTGCCTTTAACGCCCCCTATTTTCTGGACGAAACGGAGATTAGCCAGTTAACGGCCTACTATGGATTTTATAGCAAAACGCCCAACAATATTGAGGCATCGGCCCGGCTGTTGTTTCAGCAGTTTGAACCTTCGGGAGCCTCGCCTGTGGCGATTCCCGCCATTGGGCCGCTGGACCTTAGCCCTGATCCCAATCAGGTTATTGACCTGATTCCCGTCGAAAAAATTGATAGCAATGGAAATGTAATTCCCTTAAATGGGGCGTCCGGCCCCAGTGCTGTAGATTTAGAGGTTGGCGAAGGGATTTTATTTAAGACCGCCGTAATTGTGGATAGAAATGGAAACCCGGTGCCCGATGGTACATTGGTGGATTTCTTTAGATATTACCCGCTGGAGGGACTATCTTTAGAACCTTTGCAATCCAGTACCGTTGATGGTGTGGCCCAGATTACTATTGTCAAAGAACGGGATACACCCCTTCAGGTCCGAGCCTCCAGTAATCTGGCGGCGCAGTCTGTTACATTTAATATTGGGCCGGGAATAATTGATACACCGACGCCCACCCCCACCAATACAGCCACACCAACGGCGACACCCTCACCCACGGCTACGGCTACGCCACTGCCCACCGGCACAGCCACGCCCACGGCTACGGCATCGCCGACAGTTACGTCTACTCCGTTTGTTGAACCGGAGCCGCAGTTGCCGGACAGGCCGGTAAATGTCGCCGATTTGATATATTCGGTCCTGGGGTCGGTATTAATTGCGGGGATTGCATTTACTTTGGGCGGCGACCGCTTCCCGCTGGAAGAAAGGGTGCGTTCGGCGTTGGTTCCCCTTGCTGCCGGGCTGGTGGGATACATTTTTTACACGATTGCGGCCATGGCTTTCCCCCGGTCAGAATATATGCAGACGCTTATCCTGCAAAATGCAAGTGGGCATTGGGTTGCCCCGCTGGTCAGTCTGGTTTTTGCGGTGGTGGGGGTAATTGTGTGGCATTTAAAACCCGGACGGGTATTTGGAAGAAACTAGCATCCAGCCGGTTAGGGATTGACCTCACTGATGGGGTTGGGGGGCGGGGGTTCAAGGTTGTTGCTCTGGCTGGATATACCCGGGGTAAAGGTAAGCACCAGGGCTAACGTAAGTAAGGCTGTAATCAGGGCAATAAGCACCCGATTACGCCAAAAGGCAAAACGCCATCCGTTGGTCACATTGCCATTAATTACAATGGGGGCATTGTCCAATAGCTCCTCCCGAAACTGAGCCACATCAGCCGGCCTTTCTTCCGGATGCAGCCCCAGAGCGTGCAAAATAGCCTGCTCTATCTGAGGCGTAACATCTGAATTAGTGGCTCTAAGGCTCATTTTTGGCTGCACTTTGCCTTTAATGTAGCGGGTTTTTGCGTCGGGCGGGGGCTGGTTGGTGAGCAAGTGGTACAATGTTGCGCCCATCGAATAAATATCGGAGCGCACATCGGTGTAGCCGGTATCCCCCCCCATTTGTTCAAGTGGGGCATACTGAACCGTGGCCCGGCCTTGCAAAACTGTGATAGTTCTATTATCATCAGGTTGTAATAATTTTGCCAGACCAAAATCAACCAGTTTGATGGTGCCGTTGGCATTTAATTTAATATTAGATGGTTTAATATCCCGGTGGAGAACCGGAGGCTCCTGGGTGTGCAGATATTCCAGAGAATTAAAGAGCTGCTTTGCCCAGGTCAGCACTTGTTTTTCGGGAATAAACTCGTTTTTGTGACGGGCGTTTTCAATTAACTCCCTTAAATCCGACCCCGACACAAAATCCATAACCAGGTAATTTCTTCCGTTAAACAGAAAGTAGTCGGAAACTTTGGGCAAGTTGGTATGGTCCAGGCGGGCCAACACGCTGGCTTCCCGGCGGAATGCCTCCTGGTCTTGTTCCCGGTATTGTTTGGATGCGTCCTCGTTGGGGATTACTTCTTTTATGGCGCACAGCCGGCCTTCCAGCCGCAGGTCTTCGGCCTGATAAATAGCGCCCATACCCCCCTGACCCACCAAATCCAGAATCCGGTATCTGGACCAAAGAATGGTGCCGGGGGTCAATAACTCAATCATTTGTCTTCTTCTCCGCCTTTTTGCACAAGTGCGCTCAGAGGATTTTAGCTTGCCAAAACAGGTGCAAACTGGGCCTCATAGTTAGCTTAATCGAACAAACTTTATATGTCAAAAGCTACAAGTTGTGATAGCGAACAAAAACTAAGGAGATAATAACATGCAAAGAAGAGAAGTTGCGATGTTATTAATTCAAGAGGGGAATAGCCCAAAAACCCAGTGGCCTTTGGTAAAAGATACGGTGATTATTGGCCGGGATTCGACCAGCGATATTCAGATTGACGAACGGCAGATATCCCGGCACCATGCAGAAATTGCGCTTTCGTCTCAGGGGTACACAATCAGGGATTTAGGCAGTAAGAACGGTACTTTTCTCAATGGACAACCGGTATACGAGCAACCGGAAATAATTCACAATGGCGATGAAATAGGCATTGCTTTGTGCGCAAAAACCACGTTTGTGGCCGAAGAGGCCACGGCGCCCATCATTATGGCTCATCAAAGCCGGCCGGGCATTAAAATGGATGTTGCCGCCAAACGGGTGTGGATTATGGGTAAAGAAGTCAATCCACCGCTGTCTCTGGCTCAATATAACCTGTTGGAGCTTTTATACAACAATTCCGGCCATGTGGTCTCTCGAGATGACGTGGTCGGGACTGTGTGGTCCGAGGAGGAAGCAGACGGCGTTTCCGAGCAAGCCATCGACGCGCTGGCTCGACGACTGCGCGAACGAATCGCCGAGGTTGACCCCGATAATAAATATGTCGAAACGGTACGGGGGCACGGTTTTAGATTAAATCTGGTTGAAAAATAAACAGTTGCGGCAATAGATTGGTTCAATCTCTAAAACCTAATTGATATTGGCCCTAAATGTTATCTTGAAAACGATCTCTTGGGGGCTATTATCCAAGATTGAACCAATCTGATTAATAGAGAAAGGGTTTAAAGCAAAGAGTAATATGTTAGACTATCGTCCAATTATAGGTATTCCATGTCGTCTTGATTCCAGCGGGTCGTATCCCGGTCGCCCGGTTGATGCCCAAAATATCTCGTATTCCAGGGCCGTCCTTCAATCGGGAGGGATTCCTATATTGATACCGGTAGCGGTGGTTGGGGACATACTGACAACGTTATTTAACAGGGTAGACGGTCTGCTTTTTTCTGGAGGAGGCGATATTGACCCTTCATTTTACAATCAATCACCGCAGGTTGACAACCTGTTTGATATTCAAAGAGAGCGGGACGAACACGAAATTGAGCTGGTGCGAAGGGCTATTCAGGGAGAGAAGCCGTTTTTTGCCATTTGTCGCGGAATCCAGGTGATGAATGTGGCTGCCGGTGGTAATCTGTGGCAGGACCTGAACTTGCAACATAAAGAAACGATGCGTCACGATTTTTACTATCAGGATGACCAGCTTCCGCGCAACTACATTGCCCACGATATTGAGGTGGATACATCTTCGCTCCTGTATAAAATTTTACAGAAAGAGAAAATTCCGGTCAATAGCTTGCATCATCAGGCTATAAAGGATGTGGCCCCCAGCCTGAATGTTACCGGTCACGCGGAAGATGGCGTGGT
>CAYWSS010000013.1:18564-21095 GCA_964460505.1 uncultured Caldilineaceae bacterium
CCGGGGCCATAAACCATAGTATTGGTTTGATAACCAACCGGCGTAGAAAAACTCATTGAAGCCGCAAACATACTGGCCAATACAAACGCGCTGGGATTAAGCCCCAGCGCTTCGCCGGTGGCAATGCCTACCGGAACCATGACCACCACTGCTGCGCTGTGCGATATAAACTCTGCCAGAAGTACAGTGACAACATAAAATATCATCAAGACTACAACCGGCGGTACATAATTGGCCGATTGTGTGGCCAGATTAGCCAACAAATCTGCACCACCGGTTCTTTGCAGCGCTATCCCCAGCGGAATAATGCCCGCCAGAAGAAATATAACGTCCCAGCGAATAGCCTCGTGCAGTTCGTTTACTTTTAGGCAGCCGGTTAAGACCATTAACACCGAACCAACAATGGCTGTGACCAGAATGGGCTGGCCCAGCGCCGCCAGCAGGACCACTCCGGCAATAATGGCCAGGACTATTCCGGTTTTTTCGCTTCTAAACGTCTCTTTTTCCACATCTTCTGTCACAGAAATAAAACCGGCTTCTCGTTTTACCTGTTCCAAAGCCTCATTTGAGCCTCTCAGCAAAAGTGTATCTCCAAAATTTAGCTTAACCCGGCCCAACCGTTCTCTGATTACCTCGCCACGTTTTCTAATGGCAATGACCGTACAATTGTAGTGATAGCGAAAATTAGTGGATTCAGGGGTGCCGCCAATTAAGTCTGAGGTCGGGCCAATGACTACTTCCAGTAAAGCCCGCTCATCGCTTTCCAGCTCGTCGTCCCACATTCTCAGATCTGGTTCAATGGCCAACCCGGCGGTTTCCCGCAGGTTGAACAATTGCTCGGTTTTTGTCTTGATAAACAAAATATCGTCGCGCCGGAGTCTTTTGTAAGCCAGCGGGTGGGCCAGTTTTTTTTCGCCCCGCATAATTTCCAGCACATGTGTATCAAATTTTTCTCGCAGGCGACTTCTTATAATAGTTTTTCCAATTAACGTTGATTCCGGCAGCACAATGACATCGGTTAAATATTCATCCATCCGATAATCTTTGGCAACATCACTTTCTACCCGTCGTTCCGGCAGGGTTTTGCGGCCAATGGTCAGTAGATATATGGCGCCGGTAATAAAAAGCAGCACGCCAATGTGCGAAAACTCAAACATTCCAAAGGCCCCGACTCCGGTATCGGCAGCCAGCGAACTGGTTAAAACATTAGTGGCTGTGCCAATCAGGGTGATTGCCCCGGCCAACTGCGAAAAATAGGATAGCGGGATGAGCAGCTTTGATGGGGCGCGGTTGTGCGCACGGGCCATGGTAATGACTGACGGTATCAGGATGGCGACGGCCGCGGTATTATTGATAAAGGCTGATATGGGACCAACCACCAGCATAATTATAATCAGTTGCTTCACTTCGTTATTTCCGGAAAAGCGAATCATCTGATGCGCCAGCCGGTTGATGATGCCGGTGCGGTAAATTCCGGCGCTTAAAATAAACATGGCCAAAATGGTGATGGTAGCCGGATTACTAAAACCGGAAATCGCCTCTTCGGGTTCTACGCCCAAAATTGGCCCCAGCAGCAAAATGAGGGCCATAATCGAAAAGGCCACAAAATCAATGGCAATAATATCCATCATAAAAACAACCAGCGCTCCAGCCAGAATAGCAAAAGCCAATGCCATTTCAAAGGTCAAGGTGAAGCCCTCCTACGACAATTTGCAATTTGTCAGAAAAACAATAGTTGATTGCCATGCCACAACGGTATCTACCAGTTGCTGCCGAAAAGTTGTTTCCAGAATTTTTAATTCCTCGGTGAAAATTGGGGTGTCTGCGCCCTGTTTGAGAAGGTGTTGGGCAAAAGTTAGCCGCTTGCCTTGCGAGTTTACATTAAACCAGCGTTCTATTTGCTGCTTGCCAATGCGCCACTCTGCGGTTTGGGTTTCTTTGATAAGTTCTACATTGGCCAGCCCTGCTTCTGCAAAAAACTGCTTCAGGCCGGCCCCGCTCCAGTTAACCATTGGGTCCGTCATGTCAGAATAAATAGCTTCTTCCGCTGCCGCCACCCGCTCGGCCAAATCGCCGGGAAGCGAGGATAAATCGACCAGTTTGTGCAATCGCTGCGTGTGCCGTGGAACAACTTCTGCCAGAACCAGCCGTCCTTCCGGTTTTAGCAATTGGGCAATGACTGCAGCCGCTTTGGCTTTATCCTCCAGGCGGGTGAATATATTACGGCCAATGATGACATCAAAGGACATTGAACGGTAGTCAGTAATTGAAGAATTTTTATCTGCGGATTCTTGTATGTCCCGGTCATTGGGCATTGTCCAGTTACCGGTTACCGTCCCCGTTAATATTACGGGGCGTTCCAGGGTTTCCAGATTGCCGGCCTGTTGAACCAACGCCTGCGCCGACCGGCTGTTTTTGGCCAGCAGCCACACCCCACCCACCGGCACCCGCCGAATGGCCTCCCACGCCAGCAGGCCGGGTCCGGCATTTAAATTCAATATTAAATCGTGGCGCTCTACTTTTCCGGCAAC
>CAYWSS010000014.1:0-10806 GCA_964460505.1 uncultured Caldilineaceae bacterium
GATTTGTGCAAATTGCTCCATGCCGGTCAAGAAAAATTGCCCGCATTAATAGCTCCTTTTAATTGGACCTGGCTACGCTCCCAAGTGGCTGATACCGAGTGTATCAGCTTTTTCTTATACGTCCATGTGAGATATGTTATAAAAAAGTTAGAATACTGGTTGCCGGCCCCTCAAAATAAAAAACCCGGCGCAATTGGCCGAGTTTTTAGACCCCACACAAAATAATGATACTAATTGGAAGCAGAACTTAATCCTTCGGGAATAAATGCAAAGTCACGGGCCAATTCTTCTCGAATTGCGCTGCAAATGGAATGTTCCAAAATAAGATGGACATCTTCCTGCTGTTCAATTCGAGGGCTGGGGACTTTTATGCACAATTCTACATGGTCTTGTAACTGCCCGCCGGTATCGCCGGTAAAAGCAACAGTTTTTGCATAATGTTGATGCGCGACCTTCATGGCATTGATTACATTTTTTGAATTGCCGCTACAACTGATACCAATTACTACGTCATCTGTTTCAATAAGAGGGCGCAGTTGTTCGGCAAACACATGCTCGTAGGCAGTGTCATTGGACCAGGCCGTTATTAAGGCGAGGTTATCGGTCAGGGCAATGACCCTAAAACGCGGGGCACCGGGTACTATAGTATTTTTGGATAAATCGCAAGCAAAGTGAGATGCCGTGGAGGCGCTGCCGCCGTTACCGCAGATAAAGACCTTTCGCCCGTTCCGTGCGCATTCCAACAGAATTTCAATCACCTTGTCAACTTCTCTTGCGGATAAACCGGCTATTACATCTTGAAGTTGTTGAAAGTACGTATCTATATGTTTTATTGTTGTTTTCATTAAAGGACTCTTTCACGAACGATTACTCTTGGATGTGGCCGCAACCGGCAACCCTCACCTGCTGCAAGTATCATCCCTTTCATGTTATGGGCTAATATGCCCCACGTGATTTAAGCACGGCCGGAATGGTAAGCCACAACAAGTAAATGTCAAACCAGATACTGTAGTTTCGAATATAATTCATATCCAACATTACGCGCTCATTGTAGGTTACATCGCTGCGACCGCTCACTTGCCACAACCCCGTAATGCCCGGTTTAACCGTGGACAGATTCATACTCCATTTACCATAATAGGCCAGCTCACTGGCGGTAATCATTCTGGGACCAACCAGACTCATTTGCCCAAACAAGACATTAAAAAGTTGCGGGAGCTCATCAAGGCTTGTTCGGCGCAGAATTCGGCCAACTCTGGTAACACGGGGATCATCTTTAAGCTTATAATTCTGTTCAAATTGTTGGCGAAGGGCTGCATCTTGGGCAAGTCGCGCATCAGCATCTACTGCCATCGTGCGGAATTTGAATGCATCGAACAGTTTTCCGCCCACCCCAACAACTCTACGCCGGTAGATGACAGGTCCGGATGAATTGAATTTAATGGCAATGGCCATAACCAGCATAATTGGAGACAGAAGCAGTAGTGCCGTTGCCGCGCCAACTATATCCAGAGCGCGTTTCATAATTACATCGGCACCGGTCAGTCGCACCTTGTTAATACTGATCAGAGGAACATTCCCTACGTCATGTACTTCTACCCCTGTAGTAAGCAATTCATAAAAACCGGAACTTAGCCGGGTAGGAATGTTTGCTGAATGAAGATCTTGTACAAGTTTTAGAAGGTGTGGGCGTGATAGAGCAGTGGAGGTAATGATAACTTCCTGAATCTCATATTTCTGAGCAATCTCTGAAATTGAATTGATAGTGCCAAGTACAGGCATATCCGTTAACGGTTCTGCGCCTGTTATGGTATCGTCCGCAAAGCCAACAATTTGGATACCGGCTTTAGGATTGCTGTGTAGTTGTTGGGCAATGGCCTGCCCTTCTTCATTGATACCAATGACCAGAACCCTTGTCATAAATCGGCCGGATGTGCGCATGTGATGAATGATTCGGCGAAAAACAAAGCGTCCAAAGCAGACCCCAAGAATTACAAATACCCAGGATAAAACCACCCATGCCCGGGCAATAACCAGGCTTGTCTCAAAAAAGGAAAACAGGATGACCAACATTATGCCTAATGTGCCGGCATTAAAGACTAACGCGTATTCCCGGGTGCCGGAAAATAAATTTTTAAAGTCATAAAGGCCAAAAATAGCAAATACAATAATCCACATCGGCACCAAAAAAAATACAAACTGCTGGTAATAATCATGGGGCGGTATTACGTGAAGATAAGCCCACACGGTGATCCCTGATTGAAAGCGAACTGCATAAGCCCACCAAAAACCGGCCAGAATCATAACTGTATCCAACGAAATAAGGGCAAATAACAGGGCTGACCGTTTTGTCAGCAGGGTGTTTATATTGGTGGATAAAGAGCTGGCTATTTGAATGGCATTAGCTCGCATAATTATACCTCTGATTCCAAAAATAATTTGGCCGATACTGACTACAAAGCAAGTTTACCAACTCTTAATAAAGATCGAATATGAGGAATCTAGGAAAAAAGTTAGACTATTGGGCGGGGAGCAAGTACGTAGCGCAGCTTTGGGGAATCAAAAAAGGGCGCGAAAAGCGCCCTTCTTGAGACGGCTATTAAGTAACTGGCTGTTACAACGACAGTCTCATTCGGCGAGCAACAAATAACACCACCGCCAAGCCGATTGCAATCAAAATTGCTTCCAGACCACCTAACCCGGTGTCCGGAACCGTGCTTGGTTGTTCTGAATTTCCGGCGGTGGCTGCCCCGGCTACCGGCGTTCGTGTAGGAGAAGGCTTGGGCAAAGCTAACCCTTGTTTATCTTGTTGATTGTTGCCAACAGCTGCCGCTTCTCCCTGGGCACTGGTGCCGTCTGCTCCTATGACCGGTGTGTTGGTTGGCGTTGGCGCGGGTGTGTTAGTGGCATTTGGTTTTACCGGGGTAAAGGTGGCGCTTGGATTAGGGAGTTTGATCATCAACGTGGGAGTGGGTTGTGATAATGCCGCTTGTTCCTGCAAATTTTGGCGGATTACAAAAACACCGCCAATACCAAGTAGCCCCAACACCAGCAATCCAATTAGGGCAATAGCCAATATTACAAATAATCTGCTTTGATGGGTGCTTTCTTCTTCCATGCTGGCGCTCCTTCCACATGCACGCTAAGAGAGGAGATGGTTTCTCCATTTTAAACGAAGTATATTATGTTATTCTATTTTATGTCAAAATAAGGAATTTTGCAAATTGGGGTGTTCTATATTTAGGGGGATACTATCTATTAACTACTATATATGGGGGGTAACAGCCCTTACAAGCAACAGGTGCATAATTTAATACGATTTACGCAATGAGCTTTAAGTTTGCCCAGGGAACAAAGTGAACCTCATTATTTGTTTTTATGTACGCCCCCGGCACAACCGTTCCTGCTTTGGTGGCCTGTGGTTCTGGAGGCAGCAAATCTATGGTGCCGCTGCTCCCCAGCAGTTCTCCCTGAACAATACGTACTTTGCTGCCCACTTTTGCCTCAGCCAGTTGCGTTTTGGGGGCAGCGGGAAGGCCAACATAATTGCCTCGGCCGGGGAGGGGATTGGCAGAAAGTATAATCGGTGCCCAATTTGTTTGCAGGTTGTCAGGTTTTTGAGACGAGATTGGGGATTGCCCGCGAATGGATATTTCGCGACGGCTTAACGAGGTCAGTACGCCAAACGTATAGGGCGACATAGGTGCATCCCCAAACCCCTCGGTGGCCACCACTCGAACGTTTATTTTCCCGTCGAAGTCCAACAACGAGGCTGCGATACTGCCCACAATCACCCCGCGAACCTTCCACTGTTCTGCCAATAACAGCCCCTCTTCATCTATAGTGCGTCCACCCAGAATTATTGCTTCGCTAAAATTTTCATTTATTGCATCCGGAGCAATGGCTTCAAATGGAGAATTTACAATACGTTTTAGCCGGCCATAGGCTTCACCCCCAAATCCGCAAGCAGGTTCAATGATGGCGCCATCTGCTTCTATAATTGCTCCCAGGTCTGGAATGATCCGCGTCACGACTCCGTTTATAAAAGCCTGCACCTCGGTCACTGTGCGCTCTGTTTCCAACAGTATCCAGCCTGGCCCAATAGCGCTAACGTGCCCGGCTACCGGTGATTTTACCGATTTTCCAAGCAGCCCCCCCCTGTAAGAGGCAATAATGGCGTGAACATCCACGTAATCCCCAACGTCTACCACCAGAACCTTATCCATATCAATGTCTGGTTGACCCAGTTGTCGGGCCACATCAAGAGACATAAACCCACTCGGCACTTCGGCGTGGGCCACTACGGTTAAGGCATTTACCGGTTGTCCCGGCTGAACAAACACATCGCCGGGAACCGGCAGCACGCGGCGGAGTACTATTCTGCTTTTTGGGTTAATTTTAGTTGACGGGAGGTGCATAGCTTACGTTTAAACCTTTTAGCCACTGCTGTAGCTGCTCTTGTCTTTGGGTTTTGTCTTTGGGTAGTTTCAGGGGGCGGCCACGGGCATCAAGGATAATGCCCAACAAGCCTCCTTCCACTTCCGCAATGGCCCCCCGACCCGGTTGTCCCAATCCAATATCAAACTGACGGGCGGGGCGAATTTCCAGCTTAACTTTTTCTTTTTCGGGTAACCAAACCATTTGCAGCGAGCCGAATAACACGTCATTTTCTTCAACATCACCGTTGGCTCGGGTAATTATTACCTTCATTGCGGTTTGGCCGGGGTGGCCATGTCCGGCGGGAGCCACAATTGTGCCTAAATTGATAAACGCATCTTGCTGAACAAGTTGTACCGCAGCTACCGGTTCAACCACGGCAATTGAGCCAAGCATGGTCACCACGCCGCTCTTATCCAGTTTCAGGGTCGTTACTCCCCACGGTTCAATCCCATCAAGCAGCACCATGGCCGCGTGGGCTGCGTGCGGGGCTCCGGTCAAGGCTCCCCCCGTGCCGATAACCATATTCCACTGGCGTTCCGGTTTGCCTGCCTGTTCTTGTTCAATTACCAGCCGTAATGCTTCTCTGGCTACGGCGTGCTCAATCATCAAATCTTCGGGGCTGGTTGGAATGGTGTTTGGATATAAACTTTTATTTAAAAGATGATGCCGAAGCCCATCCTCCGTTAGTTCAAATGGCAGCCAGCGGTGAATCTGCTCCATTGGCACCTGTTCCAGAAGCGAAGCCAGACTCTGGCCTAACCCCACATCGCTGCGAATGGTTGAATTGAGTTCATCCCGATACTGGGTAGCAATTACGGTGCTTTTACTGCCAACATTTGCCCCCAGCACATTGAGGTTATTATGCTGCCCCATAAAGCCAATTAGCTTTTCAAACGACCTGCACGCCGGCGCAACTTCATATTGGGACCAGTTTTTCAGTTTATCAAAACCGGGCAGTTGCAGCATCTTTTCCTGGATATAAATTTGCTCCAGTTTTGTTTGCGCGGGGACCAAATCCTCAATATCAACCAGGGGCCGAACGTTGTTTACGGATTTCAAGGCGGTGATTGTGCCCAGAATATCGGCCATTTGGGGCCGCAGTTCATCGTTACCTGCAAACAAAATGGTGGGCTGGTTTTTGTCGATAAGTTGCAGCCCGATAGAAATAAGTTGCCCCATATCCAGCACAGGCTGCTTGGCCCCGCCGTTTGTGCCGCCGGTCAACAAAATAACCTCCGGCCCGGCTTCCCGAATGGCCGGGATTTGGTTATTGTTTTGGTTTCCGTCATCGGCGTTAAGGGAAATTGTTCCGGCAATGCGACAGTAGGTTCCGGTTGCGGCCCGTTGAGCGCTGGCCAGGCTGATATCCTGGGTCAGGCCGGCCAGCATTACCTGCAACGGCTCCCCGGCGCTGGATACCACCACAAAGGCATCAACGCCCTGCCCCCCGGGACTTTGCGGCGTAATGGGCCATCCCCCCGGAGAAAGCAGGGGGCGTTCTACCGTTAGCGCAATGTGCCGAATGGCCTCTTGCACGCCCAGCGTAATGTCTTTCCACGGGGAATCATACGTGCTTGGGGCCTGTCCGGTGGCAACCAAATGGTAGTTAGGGCCGGTGCGTTCAATGAGAACAGCGGTGGTTGTGGTGCTGCCACATTCGACGGCCAGAATGCTTTTTAAGATAGATGCTGTCATAGGGAAATTTCGGAGTTATCCGCCAAAAAATAGTTGGTTTAGGCTGCTGCCCAAAAATTGAAGCCGGGAAATCAATAAGGCCACGCGAGAACTGACCGTGTTTGCAAACAGAGCACCCAGTGTAAAAATAATCATTAGCCGGCCCATTCCGGCAAAAAACCTGACGATTGCTTCGCGCAAACCACCCAGCGGGCCGGATGCCCTGACGGCAAAAGTAAAGTAAAAAAACGTGCCCACAGTCCCCAACAAAATAATAACGTTGTTGAGCCAGTCTACCACTTCCGCACCATTTTGATTGCCTTGATAATCGTTGGGGTTAAGCGAGATGACGGCCGTGGATAACGCTTGCGGCATCAACGTGCCAAACAGCGCGCCGCCAATGGCCAGCGCCGCCCCCACCCCCAACACTAAGGCCAGCGATACTCCCCCCAGCATGTTGGATATTCCGCTTTGAATTGGAAGAATCTTAAAGATGAGCAGAAACCCCAGAATTAAACCGGGGATGGCCACCAGTAGATTTTCCAGGCTCAGTGGGGCCAGAACCAGGGGGATAAAAACCTGGCCCACAATTACAATTATGGCGTAGCCAACGGCGACACCCACAAAAATGTGCGCCGCCAATTTAAATAGAAAGTTGTCGCCTAAAATGTAGCTGAACACCATCAAGGTTAAGATTGTGGCAAGCGCCAGACCAAGAGTTTCCATCAGGCTGATCCGTTGTCCTTGTCTGTTGGCAGGGCTATTTTCTTTTCGACATGTTTGGTTGATGGTTCCGGCGATGAATCTGACGGCATCCAACCGACCATCGTTCCGACGGCCATAAGAATTACAATTAACAGGTGGGCAATGCTCAAGCTGTCTATCATTTGGCGGGCCGGGCCAAAATTGCGCCGGCCGGCTTCAATGGCTGCCGTGCCGTTTATGCCGGAAATCAGACCATTTAATTGCTCACTGTCGCGGTAGGGCGTAAGAAATGGTTCTGCCACAGCGCTGGTCGCGGCCATTAAATATCTTTCTCCGCTGTCGGGGGGCTGCGCAATCTCCAACTGTTCAACCCACGAGCGGGCAATGGCCGCATTATCGGCCAGCGTAACCACCATGTTTATTTGCCTCAAATTTTCAATACCCTCCCATGACGAGCGTGAAGCATCATTGAAGGTTACGCCATCCTTAAAATCTGGAATTTCTGAAAGCTGCTTTTCTCCCGTAGCCAATTGCCGGATGGCCACCGCCTGGCCGGGCAGGTATCCCAGATTTACCATCGTTTGGCCGTAATTCTCTTCCCGGTCGGTAAGAATTGTCTCCAGCGTGTTTTGGGCCAGAGAAGCGCCCTCCGGCTCCAGGCTGATGGCCACCACCCGCATCCCCTGCCCTTTAAGCCGGCCCAGCACGGCCCCGGCCAGCGGCTCCATTTCACCCTGCGTCGATGCGCTATAGTCAAATGATACCAGTGCCACCGAATCGGGTTGTTGTAAATCGATGATGCCGAGCTGCTCGCTGATCAGTTGGCGGCGCTGGCTGTCCAGCACATCGCTAAATTCCCGGTCCGGTTCGGTCCAGGGAACAAATTTTCCGTTCATCTCTTTTTGAAAACCCGGAAGCAGAGGGAGCGCAATCAGCAAAATGAAGAGCAGGTACAGCCCTGAGCGCACAGCCCTGCCCGCAATTTTCTCCTGCACAGTGAGCGGTTTGGGCAGCGTGGCCGGCTGTGGCGGCGTGGTGGCAATCTGGTAAAATTGGTGAGCTGCCGCCGCAATGCTGTCCGCATCGGCCTCTGTTTCTGGGGAAGGGATAGCTACCTTTTCGGACGGCAGCAAGGTTGAAATGCCGGCCAGCATGCCGGTAGTTTCTGTTGTTTTTCTATCTTCGCCGCCCGGCTGATCTGTGGCATCAAACGAATCCAGCCAGTTTGCCATTCTACTGGTGGCGGCGATTCCTGCACTCGCGCCACTCGCGGCGCTCGCGGCAATGGTTCCGGCGGCAACTGTCCCTACAGCGGCTGCGGCGGCCAGAGTTGACTCATCGTCCGGCTTCTCTTGCTCATCCAATTCCGGTTGATCGGTCTGGTCTGGTGAGTCTCCCGGCCCATCTGTTTCGACAACCGGTGTTTCTGCCGGAGCCTCACCTTGAGCTTTTTTTGAGGAGGAATCACCCTCCCCCGGAACATCAGGCGCATCCTCATCCTCATCGGACAGATGCCGCAAGTCAGCCATCCATTCAGAGGAGTCCGGGCTTACTTCCGGCGTAGATACCGGTGGCTCACCTCCTGAGTCGTCCAGCAACCAATCGGGAGATTCAATTTTGTCCAGTGACGTTTCACCCAACCAGTCGGGAATTACAAGTTCATCATCCACGGCTTCGGACAGATCCAACGTAATTTGTTCCACGGCATCTGTTTGCTGCCCTGTGTCCGGCGTGGTATCAGAACTAACCGCATCTTCTTCTGACAGGGCGGGTAAATCAGACAACCAATCCGGAGTATCTTGCTCTGTGTCCGGTTCAGGAACAAGGTCCGAGGTTTCACCGGGTGGCGGGGGCAGGTCTGACAACCAATCCGGCAAAACCTCATCGGTTTCTGCTATGGCGCCAGATTTCGGCAAAGTGTGGGTTTTTTCCAAATCAACCGCAGCCTGCAAATTTACGTCAAGTTGATCTGTGGGTTCCTCCACTGCTGCCTCTTCAGTTGTGCTGGATGGTAAATCAATGAGCCAGTCCGAGGTGTCCGGCGCAACTTCTCCTGTATCGTCAGTCCCGGGCAGATCGGCCAGCCAATCGGGTAGTTCACTTTGCGTTTCTTCCTCTTCAGTAAATGAGAGCGGAAGATCTTCGTCGCCTGTTAGAGTACTGTCTGGTTCATCCTTTTCCAGAACGTCGCGCACCATTCCGCCCGCCACGGCTGTGCCCGCTGCGGCTGCAGCAAGGGTGCCTGCGTCAAGCGACTCGTTGTCTTCTTCAACGGGGAAATCGCCCTCTTTTTCATCTGCCGCCAACCATACCGGAGGTGAAACGGCATCCTCCGCTTCGTCATCAATTTCCGGTTGATCCGGTTGCCGGCCAGTCATTTCAACTTGCTCTGTTGAGACATCAACCAACCAATCGGGAGGGGCATCTTCTGTTTCGGGATCGTGTTCCGATCCGGTTTTTTCGTCTAATACCGGTAGATCCGATAACCACTCCGGCATATCGACAGCCGCTTCTATTTCCGGTATGGTTTCTGGCAGGCCATCCACGTCCGGCAAATCTGATAACCAATCCGGGACGTCGGAAGGTGGCTGAGGTCCTGCGGCAGCTTCATCTGCCGGAAACAGATCTGAGTCGCCTTCTTCCAAAATTTCATCTTCGATGACAGGTTCCGGCGCATCTGCAAGCTCAGGAAGATCAACGAGCCAGTCCGAGGGTTCGTTGTCGGTATCAATTTCCGTAACCAACGTCTCGGTTGATTCCGTTGAAGCGATTAACCAATCCGGGGTGTCTCCTTCTGCCTCTCCGGTTTGAAGATCTTCCTGATCTTCCAGGAAATCAGGTGTCTGGTCTGAAACGGCACTTTCTTCATCAATCGCAGCAGGTGTCAGACCCGCAACGGAGTCTGAGGCATCGGCCAGCCAATCGGGTGTGGCAATTTGATCATTCGGAGTATCCAGCAGCCAGGCAGGCACGGCGTCATCATCTTCTTCAACCCTGGATTCTGGTGCTTCTGTTGATACGCGCAGATCGGCCAGCCAATCGGGAATATCTTCCTCGCCGGCGGGGGCCTCGGCGTCATCCGGGACAGGCTGATCCGGCTGGAAATCAAATGCAGCGGCGGTTGCGCCCAACCCAACGGCAGCCGCGATTTTTCCGGCATCTGCCCAGGTGTCTGTTTGCCCGGTAGATTCATCGTCAGGCGGCAAATCCGTTACTTCCTGCGCCGGCATTGGAAGTTCGGCCAACCAGTCTGACGGTTCGCTGGTATCCCCGGTTTGGGCAAATTCAGTCACAAACGGGGCGGGGACATCTTCTCCGGCGTCGGATGTTTGTGAGATTTGCGCCAACCAGTCCGGCATTTCAGATTGGTCTGCAAGGTCTGCGGCGGATTCTGTTTCTTCTGCCATCTCTTGAAGGCCGGCCATCCAATCCGGCATCCCTTCGTCTGATTCAATTGATGGCAGGGAGTCGGGTTTGGCTGGGAGTGATAAGGGGCCGGTGTCCGGGGCCTTGGGGATCTCCGCCAGCCATTCCGGGGTATCTAAATCACTGATCTCCGCCTCTGATTCTGGAAATTCGTCTGCTTGAGGGATGCTGCTTATCCAGTCCGGCAGTTCATCATCCGAGGATGCCGGTAATTCATCAGGCAGGGAGTCACTATCTTCTGTGTCCCAGCCTGGGGAGATGCCCAAGGCCCCGGAAGCGGTTTCTCCACCCGGCAGCCCTGTTGCCATTTCTGAGTCGCCGGAGAGCCAGTCCGGCGTGTCATCGGGCTGCGCTGAATCATCAGCTAACCAATCGGGCATATCAATCTGTTCGCCCGGGGTGTCAGCAAGCCAGTCAGGTATCTCTTCTTCGGCTGCTGCGGCCGGTTCAGTTTCCCCGGATTCTTTGGGAGAGGTGAGCCAGTCAGGCATCACAATGTCATCATTCGGGGCTTCTGCCACAACTTCGTCTTCACCGGTGGCGGCCTCGCCCGTTAGTGAT
>CAYWSS010000014.1:10906-20847 GCA_964460505.1 uncultured Caldilineaceae bacterium
CCGGATTCTTTGGGAGAGGTGAGCCAATCAGGCATCACAATGTCATCATCCGGGGTTTCTGCCACAACTTCGTCTTCACCGGTGGCGGCCTCGCCCGTTAGTGATTGCTCGCCGCCGGGGGGTTCGGGCAAATCGGTGAGCCAGTCCGGGGGTTCGTCATCTGCTGCGGCCGGTTCAGTTTCCCCGGATTCTTTGGGAGAGGTGAGCCAATCAGGCATCACAATGTCATCATCCGGGGTTTCTGCCACAACTTCGTCTTCACCGGTGGCGGCCTTGTCCCCGCCGGTGACAGCGTCAACTGCCGTTGCCGCAACGGCGGCTCCGGTGGCGGCCATCGCGGCTTTGCCTGCTGCGAACAGGCCATCGTCAGTGGTTTGTTCATCAATGTCTATTTCGGCGGCTGGAGCTTTGGTTTCATCAGAGTCTACCCACCAATCCGGTGTCTCCAGTTCCTCTGCCCCGGTGTCCACCCAATCCGGTAATTCTGTTTCTGTTATTTTCTCTTTTTGAGAAAAGATATCCGACTCATCGGTGGTATCGGCAAGCTGCTCAAGCAACGCTGTATCTGTTTTAGGTGAGGTGAGCGGGACTTCGCTGATTTCTGGGGGGGCGGCCAACCAATCTGGAATCTCTGCTTCAGGTTCTGGTGTTATAAGGGAGTCCGCTTCCGGAGATTTGGAATCTATACCTGTTTCCTGGGGTTCAGATGTGTCGTTGAGCCAATCTGGGATGGCCATGTCTTCAATAGATTCATCGGTTGTAAAATCAGGAGCAGCGTCTGACGTGTCAATATCGGTTGGCATTGATTCACGAAGCCCGGCCATCCAATCTACCTCTTCGGCAGCGTCTTTGGCAAATAACGGAGGGGTCTCTGTATCGGTTGCAATGGGTTCTCCGGTTAGCCAGTCCGGTTCAGAGTATTCATCTGCGGTGTCGTCCGGCGTAACATTGAGGTCTGCCAACCACTCCGGCACATCAGTTGCTTCTTCTATTTTAGAGGAAGGAGTTTCTTGCCCTGATGCGGCGGCGGTACTCAGGGCGGCTAACCAATCGGCATCGGAGGTGGCCGCGGTATCTTCAGCGACAGGCTGCGTTTCGTCAGAGGCCGGCACTGTTTCCAGAGATGGCAGCCAATCATCCGGTTCCGTTGTCAATGAATCCGGCGGCTCAACAGAAATGGTTGGGGCCGTGGTGGTGATGTCCGGCTGGTTGAGCCAGTCCGGTATCTCTGCGGAGTCGTCACTGCCGGCGGCAAACTGATTGGCCTGCTCCTGAGAAGCAGCATCTGTTTTGAGCCACTCCGGAATTTCACCGGTACCGCCTTTGTCATCGGGCAAATCCGTAAACGGCGACCCAATTAACGTGTCACCTTCCGTCTCTGCCTCTGGTGTACCTTCACTAATCCAGTGGGGAACTTCCCAGTCGTCGATACTGTCAACGGTATCCTGAATTTCGGGCAGCTTTGTCGGTTCCGGTTCTTTGGGTAGCATTCCGGTAGCGGGGGGGGCTATTTCCGTTAGCCATTCGGGAACATTGACATCTTGCTCATGCGGGGGGGACTCTGTGAGGTCGGCGGTGGTTTCTGCATCTGTAAGCCATTCCGGAAGTTCTGTTTCCGAGGAAGGAGGCATTGTTCCTGTGGTGACGGGGGGCATTTCCAACGTCGCCCCGCCGAGATCATCTGTAAGCCAGTCCGGGATTTCTGCCTTGGGGTCAGGTAGCGAGCCTGTACCCGGATGCGCGGCTCCTTCATCTACGGCAACAGGCTCATCCAGCGCAGCGGAGAGCCAATCTGGAATTTCCTGTTCGCCGGCAGGTGATGCGGCAGGAGCAAATGCTCCCGGTTGAGAGGCATCAAGTCCAACCATGGTATCGCTATCGGCAAATGTTTCATCAGCAGGCCAATCCTGGTGCTGCTCTTGCGGGATGGGGGCCTCGGAGCCTAATCCTGATAATACGTTATCAATGGCTCCCACTGCTTCTTCGCCGGCCGGGGGTGGAGCGCCCCACTCCACGGAGGTGGCTAACTGGTCAGCGGGTGGTTCGGGGGGGCCATCTTCGGCCATTTGCTCCAGCAAGGCCGATAGCTCTGCCGATTCGGTTTCTTCTTCAGCCTGAAAGGCATGGGGTTCTTCAATCAGCGGGGCAAACTCTTCGTCAAATGAATCAATATCTTCCTGCAGCCCAATGAGATTACCTTGCGCTTCACCATATTTGCCCAGCAACATTCTTAGCCAATCGGGAACCTGCTCTGAAACTTTTGCCGGGGCGGGTGTCTTTTTTGAGCTGATTTTGCTTAATTTGGATGTTGTTCGCTTTTTGCGAGAAGATTTTTTGTCAGCCATAATTTAATCCGTATAGGGGCGTTCGGCCCCAAGCAATACACGTAACCCGGTGGCAATGGTGCCCAGAGCTACGCCCAATAAAATGCCACGCACGCCGGCCAGCGTTGGAACATTCAGTATCCAATCTTTAATAACCGGGAATTCTGCCCATAGATAAATTCCCAGCGGAACCTGTCCCAGTAAAACAATTATTGCAAACAATACAAAAAAGAAGGTTTCCAGGTTGCGAATTCTAAACGAGCGGAAAGCCGCGGTGGCAATAAACAGGGCCAGCAGCGCAAAAAAAGTAGCTTCCAGCGGTTGCAAAATGTAGTTAAAGATAAATTGAGTGCCGGTAGAGTTGAGGCCGGTAAGCCCTACGGCCAGGGTAATAAAGAGAGAAACTAACAGGACGATACTGTAAATTGCATCCGGTTTTGTTGATTTGATGCGGTTAACATGCACACTGACCACATTAAAAAACCCCAGAAACAGGGCAAAGGCAAATACTATGGCCACCCAACTGACCAGTAGATAACCGATGCCGTTAACCGCACGTCCCAACCCGCCAAATCTATCCAGGGGCCATTGGGAAATGAATATATTGGCCAGTACAAATACACCGACAACTACGGCTACAACCGTAGCCAACACGCGACTGCTTCCGGTTATCATAAGCTCATCACATTAACCCTAATGTTGTCAATAGTACGCCAACCCCGATAGCAATGGCCACCACCCAACGCATTGTGTCCTGGGCCAACAGGCTGCCAATGTGCGCCGGACTCTTTTGCAAATAGGCCCCGGCCGCATAAATTTCTTCGCCCAGCAGGGTTTCTTGCGCAGAGGTGTAAACAAACGGCAGCGTGTTAGGGTCGCTGGTGCCGCCAATGTGCGAAATATCCTGTTGCGTAGCAGCCTCACCCATTAACAGATATTCATCGCCAAATTTGCCAACCATGACGTTGCTTTCTACATCATCCACGCTGAACAAACTCATAACTCCGGCGGCATAGGCGGCCGGCTGCGGGGCAATCCATCGTACGTGCCTGGCCGCGTCTTCGGCCCCCTGCGCGTTGTCTCCCTGAGCGGCTCTCATTCTGTTTTGCGCAAACAGCATCAGCGCCGGATCGGCCATGGTCACCAAAGGATGCGCCCCGGTCACTGCGGCTTGCTGAGACAGGTGATCCAGCACCGATAAGCCGGCCAGACTATCGGCAGTAGTTTTATCGGTGATGCCGCCAATTCCCAAAGACAGATGCAGCGGACGGCCTGTTTCAACCGAGCGGCCGGTGAGTCCTTTTAAGGCATCAAATGCCTGAATTCGGCGCAAATTTGGCCGGTGGCCGGCTCTGACCCGACCCACAAATAACAGGAGAACAGCTACAAAGACCAGCAGCAACACTGTGGCCAAAATTATTACGTCGTTGCTCACCGGGGCTCCTTTTTGGATTGATTGGCGGTTTGTTCCAACCTAAAGACAAGTTGTTCCAGTTGATCTTCGTCGGCCAGCAAATCTGCCGTGTTACGCACAAGGTTTTGCGGAAAAAACAGTTCTAATGAAGGTTGTGCAACCAACAGCAATTGGCTGCCCAAAAATGCCAAAGGTTTGTGCGCTTCAAGCAGCAGGATAGCCGGGGTGGTTAATCCCATTCTACTGATTTTGTTAGCAGCGTTCTCTAAAAAGGGTGTGATTTCCATAATTAATTCGACCAATTGAATGGGTTGGCGCTGTTTATATTGCGTATTGCGTAAAATTCATCATTACGCAGCGCGTTGTTCAATACTAACAGATGCGAACCGGTTAAACTGCGCCTCTCTCTTACCGGCGAAAGCGGCCCTTAACGCCGAGCAGCAGTTGCAGCCAGCGCGGTTTGGTGATCATTTCAATGGCTTGGCCGGCAGCCGCAGCAACGGTACCGTTGCCGGCTGAGTCGTTGAGCAGCCGGGTTAAATCCGGGATGGCATCTTTTTGACCAATTCGACCCAGCGCCCAGGCTGCATTTCGACGGGTGAGTGGATCTTTGTCGTTAAGCAGGCGTTTTAGCTGCGGGGCTGCCGTTTTTGCCCGGAGCGCCCCCAGAGCATAAGCTGCACTGCGTCGCACAATTACGGTTTTGTCACGCAGAGCCAAAATTAACGCCGGGGCAGCTTCTCCGTTACCCAAATGCCCCAAAGCGTATGCAGCGGCGCGGCGCACCCAAAAACTGGAATCTTTGATAGCGTTGAGCAGGTGGGGGAGGGCCTCGGGTGCTTTTTGAGTGGCCAGCGCCTCGGCGGCACTTTGACGCAAGGCTGGAGCTTCGGCACGGAGCGCATTGACTAGTGAGGCGTCGATCCCGGATAGCCGGCATTGCCTCAGCGCGTCGGCGGCTGCGGAACGTTTGAGGGTGGATTCTGCGCCGTTAAGGATTTCAACCAGTTTTTGCTGCCCCTCGGCCTGACGGGTTAGGGCCAATCCGGCTTGCCAGCGCACAAACGGATGCGCATCGGCCAGAGCCTGACCCAGTAGTGACAGGCCGCTTGCATCTATTAAACGACTCTGGTTCTCGTTAATTTTTTTAATGGCCAGCCAACGATCTGCAGCCGACTTGGCTTGAAGGGCAACTGCCAGTTCTGTCATTTTAAACCCTGACCAACACGTACACTAACCCCATTATGTAATGTAAAAGTATACCATAGTCACAAAACAGTGTAAAGTTTACATAAATGACGGTACACGAAATATAGGGGAGATTTGTAGCTTATACAAAATATTCCACTTGTGCAGTTATAAATTTTGGTTCTACAGGATTTTGCAGGGTCAAAGTAAAGAATTTGCCACAGATTGCACGAATTAACACGAAAAAATAAAAATTTAGTGTAATTCGTGGCAGATAATACGCTTTTTATAGAGCGATCCTGCAAACTACCAGAGAACCTAAATTTTTTGGCCGAAATTCACTACCGGACACTTTTTAACAAAACCAAAATTCTTGTCGCGAATGGCACAAATAGGCGAATTTATCGAATATTTTTTTCTGAATCCTTAAAAATATTTGCGCTATTCGCCCATTTGCGTTATTCGCGATTAAAAATGTCCGGTAGAGAAGGCCGAGATTAGGGGATTTGGGGGTGAACATAAAATTAAAAACCCCCTAATCTCCCGGCAAGATTCCATATTTTGTTTAGCGCTGCCGGTTAAGTGCACGGGCCGAAAGTATTGAGGGGATGAATTTGCCCAAAGAGTCTTAAACAACCGGTTATTTTACCTCTTCCAAATACCCCAGTTCTGTAAGAATTTTGCGGACTCTGGCGCTGTTTTTGGCGGGCACCAGAATGGTGGTTGGCCCAATCGCTTCGCCAAGCAACGGTCTGAGTTCCGGGTGTTGTCGCAACTCGGAGATCAAATTTCCGTTTTTCATCCGCAGAAGGGTGGCCTGTTCAAGCCGGGCTGCGCCAAAGCGGGCGCCCCAGGCTCGCAGGGTTTCGACCATTTTGAGGGGAATCTGGTTGTTGGTGGCCCGGGTGAGAAAAGTGGTGATTTGGTCCGGGGTAACACCATTTTTCAGGGCGCGGCTGATACCTGCCCTGGTAATGCGGTACGTAGCGCGACCGTTTTCCCGATGTTCCAATTCTGCTATCCGGGCCAGTTGGAAACGGTCGTACAGACTGGCTTGCGCCGGAACCCGCACCTGAAACTTGTTGTCGATACGCAGGAACACCGGTTTTTGTTGGCGCTGCGGTCTGGGCTGTTGCCCCGCGAGAAAACTCTGGCCCGAGGCCGTGATCCGGAATCCGGTTGGGGTATCGGTTTCGGTGGCGCTCCCCGCCTCCACAATCCCCAGCAGCGGCAGGATATGGGTGAGAATGTGGCGTATCAGTGCGCCTTCAACCTGGTCCCAATGTTCAAACCCCATCAGCGAATGACCCTGCTCATCCTGAATATACCAACTTTGGTAATTGCCGTCAGCCCGCTGAAAATCCGGATCAATCTGTTTGATGGCTGCCACAAAACTGTCTATGGATAGCCATTTGCCGGCGGGTACATCAATTTCTTCCATAGTGCCTAATATTTTAGACCGAGCGCGCAGGGGGCTGTTTTCCCAGCCGGTGGGTTGCGGGTTTAAGCCGGGCACACGCCACAAGTCGTTCCAGGTTGGGTCGGCGCGCCAGGTATTTTGCAAAAACCGGGACTGGGGGGCTATGTCTGCTTGCAGCCAATTTCTAACGGGTTCGCGATTGGGCCTCAAGCGTCCGTGGGCAACGGTGAGCAGTTGGGCGCGTTGCCCCAGGTGTACCAGAAATTCCAATTCGGTATTGGTGGAAAAGGCCGATATAAAGGAAGGGAGCATGCATTTTATGAGGGCTTGTTTGTCTTTTGAGGCGATATCGACCTGATTTTTTAGCCGGATGGGATGTGTTTGTAAATAGACCAGCAGGCTGAAAAAATTCTCGCGAAGGCGACCACGTCCGGAAAAAATATGCGCCGGTGCGGGGATGGATGTCACCTGAAATGAGGGCGGGGACTGTTCTGATACGGGCGAATTGACGGAGAGCAGCGGCAGTATGTCTGTCGGAATATAAATGATTTCCTGTCCACCCTGCCCGGTCACCTGAAATGCTTTAAAAATAAAGCCGCAATACCACAACCCTTCTGCGGGATTGACCGGATTTTGCCAGGGGCGCTCCCGTTCCATGCGGGCCGACCCCATGGGGCGGATGGCTCCAAATTGTCGGGTAAAACGGGCGCGCTCAATTTTGCCGCCATGGGCCAACAAAAATTGCAGGGCCTCATCCGCTTCACGCGATAAATCACTCTGGATTATTGCCGTGGCTACCGGCGAAAGCAGCGCTTCTGCCAGTTGGTCAATGGCCTCCTGTTTGTTGCCGGACTCCAGTATTACCTCGCGCCGGGCGGCAATGGCCCTGAGCAGCGGCAATTCGTAATCTATCAGCGATTGGTGTAGCAATTTCATACGGATATTATAATCGTGAAGCGCAAAACGGGAAACGTGATTAGCAGTATTCGCTCACGGGTAAATTATTTCCGGAAAACGCTCATCGCCTCTGGATTTTTTTTCAAAATGGTGCAGGCGCAGCGTAAACGTATTGAATCCGTGAGCGAAATCCTTTGCCTTAATCGGCAGTACCGTTTATAATCTCATGTTGCTAAATGGTGTCATCAGTTAAATTATGAAACGGGAGATATCAATGAGTAACAAACCGACAGTTTCGAAAAGTTCAGAAAAACAGGTGTCTGTAATGACAGGGTTGGTGAATCAACTGCGATTGGTGTGGTTGCTTCTTAGAGATGGCCGGGTGTCTAACTGGGCAAAGTCTGTGGTGCCGCTGTCTTTGCTTTACACCATTTCACCCATAGACTTTATCCCGGATGTGATATTGGGGTTTGGCCAACTGGATGATTTAGGCGTAATTTTGCTGGGCCTGGCCCTGTTTGTGAAGCTCTCTCCGCCGGAGCTGGTGGAATATTACCGCAAACAAATAGAATTCGGTTCTGATTCTGATAATGACGATGAGGAGACCGTAGATACCACGTATCGCGTGTTAGACGAAGAATAAATTACAGGCAGGTTTTTTCAATGAGCGAGCAAGCTGTGCTCCGGTCCCCCCAGGTGGTGACCACTGAATTAGATATATCTCCGGCCACGCTGCGTCGTTGGTCCGAGGAATTTAAGAATTTTCTCTCCGGGGATGCAAACAGCAGCGGCGGGCGCAGCCATCGGCGTTATGCGGACGGCGATATGACCACCCTGATTGTTGTCAAAGAGTTGATGAGCGATGGCCTGACCTACGAACAGGTTCGGCAAAAATTGGCCGGTCACTCTACGGTGCCGGTAGAGCCGGACGATATTGTGCAGGGGCCGGCTCCGGAGTACGAAAATCCACCGGAAGCCGGACCTGGCGATGATTTTGAATTACCTGAGAAAAGTGACGATACTACGCTTATAGCGGCTAATGGCGCAGATTCGCCGGCTATTGCTTTTTTAACCAATACGCTGACTACCCTTTCTGACAGCCAAAAGAGTATTCTCAACAGCCAGGCGGCAAACCGTGAACTGCTGGGGGTGCTGCTGCAGGACAACTTCAATTTAAAAGAGGAAAACAACCGCCTGCGAGAGCGAATTTTAGAAGTTGAGCGTGATGTGGGGCAAAGCCGGCAGGAAGAAGAGTGGCGGCGCGATGCGCTGAGGCAGGAATTAGACGCCAAGATTGGCGCCGTTAGTCAAATGGCGGCCCAGGCAATGGATGTAGCACAATCCGTAGAAGTTCCGGAAATAAAAGCCGTAGAAAGCAAATCCGGCTGTTTGGGAATGTTGTTTGGCGGTGGTGGCACAAAGTTTGTTACTGTGCCCCCCAGGAAAAAGAAAATTCTGCGTACGGCACCTCCTTTACCGGCTACAGGGCAACAACCGGCAGTTCCACCGCAGGGGGCCTCTGCCAGCCATCCCAAACCATTTTTCCCGCCCGAATAAAACCAAAAACGCCGGCGACGTGCCGGCGTTTTTTATTCCTCGTTGTTTCATCAGGCTGATGATTAAGCGTGAGCCGGCTCCACTTTCACCTTTTCCTTTTTAGAACCCACATAATCAATAATCATAACCACGCTAAACCCAACAAGAGCCAAAATCAGGGCAAACGTAACTTCGGCACTCCAGGCAGAGGGCAGCACGTTAATTTGTTCAACCGGAACCAACTCGCCGTGGCGATCAGTAACATAGTTGAGCGTTTCTTTCCACGGCCAAATTTTGCGCAGCGACCCGGCCATAAAACCAATCAGTACAGCTACGGTTGGGTCGTGGTATCGTTTAAAGAGCCAGCCCAGGAACTGGGCAAAGGTGACAATTCCAATGGCGGCACCGGCTGCCACAATGCCCAATGTCAGAAAATTTCGATTATTAACGGCGGACAAAACATATTCGTATTGTCCCAATAATACCAAAATAAAGGAACCGGATATCCCCGGCATGATCATGGCGCAGATTGCAATGAAGCCGCTGATAAAGAGCATCAGCGGGGTGTGGGGCATTTGAGCGGGAACCAACCCCACAATTATCCAGGCCACTATGGCCCCAATGGCCGTTGCGCTGATGGTAACTACGTTCCACTGGGTTACCCGTTTAATGACGGTGAAGATAGAAGCCAGAACCAATCCAAAGAAAAAGGACCACAGCAGCGACGGGTAAGTATTGAGCGTCCATTCCAGAAACTGGGCCAGCGAAAAAATGGCAACTAAAATGCCAACGCCCAGCGCAGCCAGAAACTTCCACGGGAGGATATCCATGGCTTCTTTAATTTTGAATGTAAACAACAGCTTATAGGCGCGCAGGTTTACCATGCCGCGGATGGAATTAATCAGTTCTTCGTAAATGCCCATAATAAAGGCCATGGTGCCGCCCGAAACACCGGGCACAACATCAGAGGCCCCCATTGCAAAACCTTTAACGGACAATACGGCGTACTCTTTTAGCGTTCGGGAGGGGATGGAATTTTCTTCGCTCATAAAACATTAATCCTTTATTTGCAGTTCCGCAAAACTCGGCAGGTTACAAGTACCGGCCCTTAAAATATAGATACAGGTCTACTTTCAGTGGCCCTAAAAGTGCCGGTTACTTT
>CAYWSS010000015.1:0-20786 GCA_964460505.1 uncultured Caldilineaceae bacterium
AAGAGCGCACGCTTACCGATAAAGTGGTGGCCAAACAGCAAAAGAAAATCGTCGGACGGCTGGAGCGAGAACTTGGAGCCAAGCTACGCAGCTAGGTTACATCTGGTAATCGTTCACCCCCGGTAGCGTAGCCCCTCGTGGGCGGGCACGAGGCCCGATATTACGTCGTGAGGGGGGAGGGGGCTGAACGGTTACTACATCTGGTTCCCAAAAAACGGGAATCGCAAAGCAAGCTTTGCACAAAGTGAACTTTGTGACTCCACCACACGAGCCAAAATAAGAAAAGAGACGCCTCTACGGACGTCTCTTTTCTTATTGCAATGATTGTGACGTACTATTTATCCTCCGGGCCAATCCAGAAAAATGGATTATGCGCAACCTCCCACAAGTGTCCATCCGGGTCTTTAAAGTAACCGGAATACCCACCCCAGGAAGCTTTTTGGGCCGGTTTTGTAAGTATCGCCCCTGCAGCCAAAGCCTGTTTAATGGTTTCATCAACCTCAGCTTCCGACGCGACATTATGCGCCAGGGCAAAACTATTAAATCCATGTCCTTCCGGCGAAACCATCGCGTCCTCGGCCAAAGCATCGTGCGAATACAATCCCAGCCAACTCCCATTCAGGGTGAAAAACGCAACTTCAGGGGGCGATTCCATCTTTGGAAAACCTAACCCTTCCTGGTAGAATTTTATGGATTCTTGTAAATTAGCGATCCCCAGAGTATGTTTTTGACGGTTGTTGCGTTAGGTTTGCGTAGATTTTGCGTATGCTTTACGTCGAGCAATTCTAATATAGATTCGCTATACTTATGGCTGTTGTTAATCGGTGGGGGCCTGTTTCCAGGAAGTAGACAATCAATGAAGAGTGTTGGTTGTTGGCAACAGGCTCCACACTGTCCAAAAATAAAGGGCCTGAGATGCTCTATGAAAAAGCCGGACAGTTTCGTCCGGCTTTTGTGATTCTCAGAGTTCCTAACCTACCACACGCCCGATATTCCCTCTTCAAGCTGAATGGTCGTTACCACCTGTCCGTGGTCAGATTTCCAGCGGGGGGTACGATCATCGCTGAGGGTTTCATCAACCAGGTGGTCATTGAACACTTTTACGTATTCCACGTATCCCAGCCGCTGCGGGTTTTGCCGCACAAATTCCTGGCTGACCAGAATGTTGTCCAGGCTGTCGTAGTGTCCGTTATGAATGTGGGTGTAATACACATCCCGGTAACTTTGCCGGGCCTGGATATCTTTTACGTTGTACAGATGCACATCCCATATTTTGGCCTTCTCTTCCCGTCTCAGATTACGCCACGGTTCCGAGCCGGTCAGGATTTTGCTGGTTACTGCGTGGCCCTCATCGTTAAGATCGCCCATGACAATTACCGGATGATCGGTATTTTCCAGCGTGTCCAGCAACAAATGGCGAAGCGCGGTGGTTTCTGCCGCCCGAATCATCAGGGATCGGGCATGGCCCATGGCTCGTTCTCTGGGGTCGTGGGGATTGGCTCCCTCTTTTATTTTGGGCCGTTTCGACTTAAGGTGAACCACAAAGACATTCACAATCAGATCGGGACGAATTTGCAATTTGGCCAGAAGAACCGGGCGGGAAAATTTATACAGCGGCATTTCTACCCCGCCAAACTCCAGCCGCGCCTGTTCCGGAAAATCAACAAAAATTTCGTAGTCTACCGCCTTAAAGCGAGACACCAGCCCGACCGCCGGCCCCAGGCCATTACGCCGGCCCATTTTAACACTGGCCCCGTTGTATTGGCCGTTAAGCAACAGCACTTTTTGCAGAGCAGGCAGATGAAATAGTTCCTGAAAACCAATAATATCGGCATCCAGAAGTTTTAGATGATTGGCAAGCCAATTGGCCTTTTTGTCAAACTGCTCTTCTGAGTAGGTGTGGTTGTAATACCTTTCGCCCGGTGAGGCCAGATTAAGCAGATTGAATGTGCCCACCTTAAAATGCTTTCTTTCCATTTTTTCCTCCTGCGGATTTTATTTATTTTTACAGTACCACCGGCGTTTGTATTACGCAATGGAACAATAGTCACAGGGTCTGTGGACAATGCGCAAAAAATAGGTTATCCTATCCTGCCAATTAGTACAAAAAGGGAGGATAAACCTTTGGATATTGTAGATATAATTTTACGTGTATTGGCATTTACCTTTGGATTTGCCGTTGTGATAAGCACAATTTTATCCGCGGTGAGAACCTTTGTGGTGCCCCGCAGCGAAAATGTATTTTTAACCCGCCTGGTTTTTCAAACGGTACTCCGCTGTTTTTTGCTGCGGGTGCGTTTTGCGTCCGGTTATGCCCAAAAAGATCGAATACTGGCCTTTTTTTCGCCGGTAGCCTTGTTGCTTTTACCCGTAATATGGCTTACACTTGTTACTGTAGGGTACACGGGCATTTTCTGGGCCATTGGCATTCGGCCCCTGTACGAGGCATTTTTGGTAAGTGGTTCGTCGTTGTTAACGCTGGGCTTTGCCCCGGTTAACAATCTGTTTCAACTGCTGATTGCTTTTTCTGAAGCCACCATTGGTTTGATTCTGGTGGCCCTGCTGATTTCTTACCTGCCGACAATGTTCACCGCGTTTACCGAGCGGGAAACTGCCGTTAGCATGTTGGAAATAAGAGCCGGTGCCCCGCCTTCTGCGGTGGAGATGATTATCAGAATGCATCGCATTAAAGGGCTACAATATCTTGCCGAAGTGTGGCCGGTTTGGGAAACATGGTTTGTTAATTTGGAACAAACACACACGTCGCTGATTCCTCTGGTTTTTTTTAGATCCCCGCACGCGGGGCAATCGTGGGTGGTGGCTGCCGGAACCATACTGGATGCTGCCGCCATTACCACTTCTACCATCAACCAACCGCGTGACCCTCACGCAGACTTGTGCATCCGGGCCGGATACATAACCCTGCACAACATTGTCGATTTCTTTAACATTCCATTTGATGCCAACCCGAAGCCGGACGACCCTATCAGTGTTACCCGTGAGGAGTACAATGCCGTATATTACAAACTGGCAGAGGCGGGTGTGCCGCTGAAACCGCAGGAGCAGGCCTGGCGCGATTTTGCCGGCTGGCGCGTAAACTACGATAGAGTCTTGCTTATTTTGGCCGGACTGACTATGGCCCCGGATGCTCCCTGGTCGGGTGACAGGTCGGTTAGATTCAAGATGCCGGGGTTGGTGCAGTTGCGAAGAAACCGATTCTAAAAAATAGCCGCAATTTATCTAAAAAGCACCTGCACAATGAGCGCAAATTTAACGCACTAATGATTAAGCTCAAGAAATTGATAAAAGCAAAATCTGACAGATTTTATGCCGTAACGCTGGTAATTGCAATGTTAATTATCGGCACGCTCGGCTTTTACCTGACAGAGGACTGGACGTTAAAAGAATCGCTGTACGCCACAATTGTCACGGTCACCACGGTAGGCTACGGCGATTTTGTACCCATCACCGAAAGCGGCCGTACGTTTACCCTATTTTTTGTGTTGGCTGCCATCGGCATTGCCGGCTATGCCATATCTACCCTGGCCGCATTCTTGATCAATAGAGAAAAAACGCGAATGGCGCGAAAATTTCAGGAGCGGAAGATGAATCAGATTGCTAATTTGCAGGATTACATCATTTTGTGTGGGGGCGGTCTGGTTGGCGGTCAGGTTGCCAGAACGTTTTATCGGGAGAAAACATCGTTTGTTATCATTGAGCCGGATGAAAGTGTGCTGCGGACAACCCTGCTCTATCTGCACGACGATTACGTAACCAAAAAGCTACAACAGGTGCGAGGTCTGGATTTTTCGATTGACGCCGACTCTGAATATGAGGCTATAGATATAGCCACTCTGGCCGCAGACCTGGACATTCTCTACTGGAATGAGGACGCCACCGAAGACAGAACGCTGCTCAAGGCTGGGGTGGCCAATGCACGCGGCCTGGTCACCACCTTTGATGATGACAAAGACAATCTGTTTGTTGCCCTTAGCGCCCGCCAGTTGGCCCGGAGACTCGATAATGCTGACCTGTTTATTGTTTCCCGCCTGTCGGAAGAGAAAAACAGAAGTAAACTCAAAGCTGCCGGAGTTGACAGAATCCACTCGCTTGACGTGGCAGGCGGGTTACAAATGGCCGCGGCGGTACTTCAACCGGAGGTGTCCTCTTTTTTGCAACACATGATTTTTGAGGCAGGCCAGTTGATCCGGTTTACCGCCCTTTCCGTGCCTGACTCACCTGATCTTGAGGGGCAAACTGTGGCCGCAGTTAGAGAACAGGGCCGCAAAGCTGTGGTAGCAATCAAACGCGATGAATCTTATCTGTATATGCCGCAGCCGGCCACTCTAGTCCAAAAAAATGATATATTAATTGCCATTGGAGCCTCGGACGAAACCGTTTAGGCAAGGCAACACTGGAGGCAATAATGTTCAACACGAAACTGGTGTTTGTGTACGGCACACTCCGCCCTCCCCAACCCGGCACCCCCGCCGATGACAGCCGCTACTATTTTCAAATTGAGGATTGTATCCAGACATCGGTACCCGCCCATCTGCCGGAAGCCACCCTCTTTGATTTGGGTACCTACCCCGCCATAACGCCAGGCAACAGTACCGTCTACGGCGATTTACTGGCCGTGCGGCCCCAGGGGTTGGAAATAATGGATCGTATCGAGGGACATCCCACCTTTTTCAATCGGGAAAAGGTACAGGTTCAAACAGAAAACGGCCCCAAAAAAGCGTGGGTCTACTGGGCTCCCAAAGGGTTGACCATTGGCCAAAATTGCATTGCCAACGGAGATTGGCTGCTGCGCAAAAAATCGAGTGGGGATTGTGACCCGCCGGTAAATCAGGTTCACGCTGAACCGGTGGACCCCGCGTTGCGAGAACTGGTGCAGCAATTTGCCCAATCTGAGTGTAGCTGGCTGAGCAGCGTACGCCCCAATGGCCGGGCGCACTGCGCGCCGGTGTGGCACGTCTGGTATCGGGGCCGGGCTTACGTAGTGACCACCAAAAAATCAGTAAAAACCAACAACCTTCAACGCAACCCCGCCGTGGTGATTACCCATCAGGACCCGGTAAACCCTGTCATCATTGAGGGCTGGGGCACATTTGCCCCAGGATTACGAGACCGGCTTCAGCCTCTCTTTAATGAAAAATACAATTGGGACCTCAACGCCGATAGCGAGTATGACACCATCCTCGAAATCACGCCGCTCAAACTGATGGCCTGGGGCGCGCGCGGTGAAGGTCGCTGGGATGGTGAAGCTGTGTTGCGGGTGTGGGCGGCTTGAGCTAACCATCTCCTCCTCAGGTTATTCGCCGAAATTTAAAATTGTCGCAATCCGCATTTGCCGGGTTGATGGGCGTAAGCTTGCGAACAGTACAAGATTGGGAACAAGGGCGACGCCAACCTGGCGGGCCGGCAAAAGCACTCCTGCGGATTGCAGAACAGCGCCCGGAAGTTTTCATGAAATTGGCTTAAGATCACCGAATACAGCAGTAATGCAGTCGACCGAATAAATCACTGTCTAAAAACCAATGAGCGCGCACAAGCAACTGTTAGCAACAAAATTACATATACCGCCCCTTCAACCGGCGCTGATACCACGCCCCAGACTCACCCAAAAACTCACAGAGGGCATTTGCGCCGGCAAACTGATTGTCATCGCCGCCCCGGCCGGATTTGGAAAAACCACCTTGCTTACCGAGTGGGCGCACCAAAAGGATGAAGGCAGCCCACAAGGTGCTGATGCTAAAAGTCAGAAGGATGAATCAAGGGATATTCATCCTTCATCCTTCACACCTGCACTGACCCGCAAGGGGTCCGGCGCAAGTGTCCTTTATCCTTTAGGGATTGCCTGGGTATCGCTGGACGAGGCCGATAACGACGCGGTTCGTTTCTGGAGTTACGCAATTGGCGCGCTGGAACAGGCGCAGCCGGGCGTGGGTCAAAACGCCCTGACGCTACTCCAATCGCTGCAACCACCGCCCATTGAATCGGTGTTGACCATCCTCATCAACAATTTGATGACCATTGATTCTGAAATTGTTCTGATTCTGGATGATTATCACGTCATTACCAATACAGCCATTCATGCCGCTCTCAATTTTCTACTGGAACACATCCCCTCCAACATGCACATCATTATCACCTCTCGCACCGAACCGTCTCTGGCGCTGTCCCGCTTTCGGGTTCGGGCCCAATTGATGGAATTGCACCTTGATGAACTTCGATTTACATCCGATGAGGTTACGCGCTTTTTTAACCCACTGATGGGTTTTGATTTATCGGATGACGCTGTTTCTGCCCTGGAGTTGCGTACCGAAGGCTGGGTTGCGGGGCTGCAACTCACGGCCATCTCAATGCAGGGCCGCACCGATATCGATAATTTTATCCGGGACTTTGCCGGCAGCAGCCAGTATCTTCTTGAATATTTGGCCGTGGAAGCCTTTTTGCCCCAACCGGAAGAAAATCAGACCTTCCTGCTAAAAACCTCTATTCTGGAAGAAATGAACGGGCCGCTGTGCGATGCGCTCACAAGCAGAAACGACAGCCAGACCGTGCTGGAACAGCTAACCCGCGCTAATCTGTTTGTTATCCCCCTGGATGACCAACGGCATTGGTATCGCTATCATCACCTCTTTGCCGGTTTGTTAGAGATTCATCTGTTTCAATCCGGGTTGTCAATACCGGAGCTGCACCTGCGGGCCGCGCTCTGGTTTGAGCAGGAAGGGATGGGGGACAAAGCCATTCAGCACGCGCTGGCGGCGGAAGATTATGATTTTGCCGCTCGGCTCATTGAAGAAAATGCAAAAAACATCATCGCCATTCGCGGTGAAATCAGGATGCTGCTCACCTGGATAGCGGCTTTTCCGCAGGAATGGCTGCAAAGCCGGCCCACATTGAGATTGATTCAGGCCTGGGCGCTGTTTTTAACCAACCGGTTAGCCGAGGCCCAACAGCAGGTTACCCAACTAAAACATAACCTGCTGGATTGGGGTGATATGTTCGATGCCGGCGGCGAAGAACTTTCAGTGATGGTTGTGGCTCTGGAAGCCCAGATTTTGTTGGTTACCGGAGATTTATCGCAAACCATTGAATTTTCCCGGTACGCTCTTGAGCATTTATCAGATGATGCGCTGCACATGCGGGAAATCATCGCCCTCAACCTGGGGACAGCCTGCTGGCTTAACGGCGATATTGACTCTGCCGACCAGGTGTTGGCCGAATACAGCGATGTTAGTCAAGCCGGCGACGAACTCAGCACGTTGCTGTCCACCTTTAACCTGGCCCAACTGCACGCCATCCACGGGCAGCTTACGCAGGCGGCCCTCCTGTACGAACGTATTTTGCAACTGGCCGCTCAAAAAGATGAGCGCTATCTACCCCCTATTGTCGGGCTGGCCCACGTAGAGTTGGGGCATATCCTGCTCCAGTGGAATGACCTTGATGCCGCCTTGCACCACCTGTCAAAAGGGATTGAATTGGGGCAGCAAGGCGCGGGCTGGCAGGTTTTGGTGATGGGTTATACGGGTATGGCTCTGGCCTTGCACGCGCAGGGGAAATTGAATGGCGCTCTGGAGATGGTTGAGCAAATAGAGCAGTTGTCCGAAGGGCTGGCGGCCCAGTCTCCGTGGCCAATTCTTAATGATATGCAGGTTAGAATTTGGATGGCTCAGGGAAATATGGATGCTGTTTACCACTGGAAACAAGCCTGCGAAACGAGCCTTGAAGGCGTGGATATCAATGCGCTCGATAGCGTACACCTGTTTGGACACATCACGCTGGCCTGGGTGCAAATTGCAGTGGGCGAGCTTGATGCTGCGCAATCGCTGTTATCGCAACTGTGGCCGGCGGCAGAGGCCTTGAAACATACCGGAATATTGATAAAAGTGCTAATTCTCCAGGCTCTGGCTTTTCAGTGGCAGGGCGATGTGTTCAGCGCGCTGCAGGTGCTGGCAGAGGCGCTGTCTCTGGCCAAATCGGATGGTTACATTCGAATATTTTCTAAAGAGGGCGATTTTATGGTTCAGTTGCTCTACCTGGCCATTGAGCAGGACATTGAGGTTAACTACGCCCGCAGATTGTTAGATGCTCTGGAGGGGGCCACGCCCGAACCATCTTCCCCGCAATTGAATACCGCCCCGAACCTTTCGACACCACTTACCCAACGGGAAAGGGAAATTCTGTCGCTGATTGCCGGCGGGTTGACCAACCAGGAAATCGCCGGCCGGCTTTACCTCAAGTTAGGCACCGTAAAAGTGCATACCCGAAACATTTACGGTAAGCTCAACGTTAACAGTCGAACTCAGGCCGTAGAAAAAGTACGGCAACCGGGTTTGCTCTCCACGTAAGATTTTCGCAACTTATCCACTCTATAATCCAAAGAATATAGACGATGTGCGCGTTGTAACACATCGCTCATTATTATTTACCTGCTTCCCCCTTCGAACAATTTACCCGGCTACAGCGCAGATTCCGGCTAACCACAAATTTTGCAGAGCATTTGTGAAGATTCTGTGCAACATTTGCGTTGCGCTTGCGGCAAGAATCATTTGTTAATTATTCATTATTCATTGTTAATTTGCGGCTTGGCCGCGCTATGTATATTAGTGTGTATATCGGGCTAAACAAGACGAGGTGCAGGCCAAAAATAAATACACCCCTAAATACTACTTTTGGCAGATGCAACTACCACCTGCTAAACGATAGAATATAAAAATACAGGTAAAGAAATTTTAACTGTTATCCTGTCTTCAGGATTTTGATCCGTTAATTTGATATTTTGAGGGGTGCTGGCTACACTAACGAGTGCCGTTTTTTTCCATGATACAAGGTTTTGATTATCAACCGGGTTGATAATTATTAATATGCAGCGCATTTAACTACCCACCGTTCACGTTTCCTTTTCTGCAATTACTTTATCAAATGTGGTAGTTACCCGGCAGATTTTTCGCACTCGTAGTGTTCATTGCAATACACTTTTCCTCACGCAGATAACTTGCAGCCCAGCCTCCACAATTGCATAACTTTTGTCCAACAGTAACCGGGGCAATGTACAAAAAAGGGAGTAATAATGGCGTGCAGACTTTAGTCTGCTATCTCCAAAATTGCGGATTATAATCCGCATTCCAGTTGTTATCTTATACGAGGAGTTTGTAGTGGTAAAACAGTTTTCATTTGGAAGATATTCCTTATTTTTGCTTCTGGTCGGAATAATTGTATTGGGCGTGCTGGGTTCTTCTGCCGGCCCGGCCCTGGCCAGCGAAAGTCAACAACAAATCCAAACCATAAACTTTTCGCGAGATTCAGCCATCACCAATCAACCGTTCTCGCTGTCGTTGAGCAGCCCGCTGGCCGGCACCATTCGATACAGCACCAACGGCGGCGTGCCCAACGAAAACAGCGCGCCGTACACGCAGCCCATTCCCATCAACCAATCAACCGTGGTGCGAGCTATGGTTTTTGGGGCGGATAACGCGCCACTGGGGGATGTGGTTACAAAATCGTACATTTTTGCCAATTACAATCAAACTGTCCCGGTTGTTTCTATTGTAGCCGACTGGATGGATTTGAACGTGCTGCACAACTTTCCGGTAGAGCGCGGCCTTGAGTGGGAACGCCCCATAAACATGGAATATTTTACCCCCGGCGGGCAGGTACAATTTAACGTTAAGGCCGGGATGCGCATTCACGGCAACTTCTCGCGGATTTACAATCCCAAGAAATCGTATCGAATTTACTTTCGCAAATCCTATGGGGGGCCTGGCAAGTTAGAGTATCCGCTCTTTGAAGACTCACCCGTGACCGAATTTGACAAACTGGTTCTCCGGGCCGGGTTCCAGGACTCGTTCCTCCACCGTGGTATTCCGGAACGCTCCGACCGGCACGGCACTGCCAAATACATTGGCGACCAGGTAACCCGAAATCTGCACCGGGACATGGGGCAACCCATTGCCCACGGAAACTGGGCATTGCTTTATCTCAACGGCCAATTCTGGGGGTTGTACAACCTCTCCGAAAGAATTGATACCCAGTTCCTGCAATCCTACTCCGACCCGGACTCCCAGTGGGATGTTATTACCAAAGAAAGCGGCTGGGATGAGTTTGGCCAGTGGTACAGCCGCGAAGTGGCAAAAGAAGGCAACTACGGCGGCTGGCTTGATAATCAAAATTGGGTTGGTGGAGCCGATTTTACCAATCCCGGCAATATTGGCGCGTTGGAATGGCGGGTTGACATAGAAAACGTGTTTTCCTACATGTTCCTGCAAGCCTACGTCCAAAATACCGATTGGCCCGGCGCAAACTGGGTCGTGTACCAGCGGGTTGACCCCGGAGCCGTAGGCAACGAGCGAAAATGGCGCATGATGGTGTGGGATGCCGAAGATGCCTTTGGCGCCGGCGAAGGTGGCAGAAACGACATCAACACCATTGTCAGGGTTCACAGCCCGCACGACAGCATCACCCGAATTTTAGAGAAACCAATGATTGGTTTCTGCGGTATGAAGCATCAATTTGTAGACAGAGCGCGCGAGTATCTGGGGGTAGAAAACAAATACGGTAAACCGGAAAGCGAAATTGGCCAACTGTCTAAAGAACGGGTGAAAGCCGAAATCACAAAGCAGGCTGATATTGTGCGCCCCTTTATCCAGATGGAAACCGAACGGTGGGCGCCTGATTTGCCCGGCGTCGCAATTTTTGAGCAGAACATTGCCAATATGATGACCTTTGTGGATGTACGGGAAGATATAATTTTGCATCATCTGGATATATTACGCTACCAGACATTTACAGAATGTAAATAGGTTCCGATACAACAATGAGATTAAAAAAATCATCCAAAATAACCCTGTTCTGGGTTAGCCTGGCCCTGGTATTCCTCTTTAGCGGGGGGCAGGTACTGACCAAAACTGTAATCCAGGCAGCCGACCACAGCGACGTAATTATCACCGAGTTTGTGGCTGCCAACGCATCAGGACTAACCGATGAAAACGGCGACCACTCCGACTGGATAGAAATTTACAATCGCAGCTACCATCCTGTTAATCTGGCCGGCTGGTCGCTAACCGATGACCCACACGACCCTAACAAGTGGAGCTTTCCTGACGTAACGCTGGGCAGCCACAAATATCTGGTGATTTTTGCATCCGGCAAGAATCGTAATTCGCTGGAACCAGGCACAGCGCTGCACACAAATTTTAAACTTAACCGGGAAACCACATTTTTGGCCCTGCACAACGTTTTCTATCGCCGCTTTATGGACTCGGTGGTTCCGCACAAACCGGAACAGGTGCAGGACGTTGCTTTTGGCCGCAAAAATGGAGATATGGAATTTGGCTACCTGATTTATCCCACCCCCGGTATTATTAATAACGACGTTTTTGTGCCGCAGGAAATCGGGCTGTCCATGGAACACACCATTAAAAACAGCGACCCGGATGAAGCAGATGGCGATGCCCTGGCTCATGCGCTGATAACCTCAACTGAGGAACAACAGCAGTTACCCCTGGCAATTACCGAAATTATGTATCACCCTACCGGTGGTGATGATTATGAATTTATCGAAGTGAAAAACACCGGCGCTCAGGCCATTGATGTTGGCGGAGTTTCCTTTGAAGGGATTGGCTACACATTTCCGGGAAACCTGCCGCCCATGGCTCCCGATCAGGTAGCGGTGCTTGTTAGAAACGCCGGCGCCTTTGCCCAACGATACCCCGACGTTACCATCGCCGGCATTTACGATGGACAGCTTTCAAATCAGGGTGAATCTATAATTATGAAGGATGCCAGAGGCTTGATAATTACCACCGTAAGCTACGATGATGAATATGGCTGGCCCCTCAGTTCCGACGGACTGGGTGACTCTCTGGTTTTAATCACCCGGGACGGCGTACCCAATAATCCCAAAAACTGGCGAGCCAGCGCCCAAATCAACGGGTCGCCCGGTGTAGATCAACTGGTGGCCATCGCCAGCACAGGCCCATAAATCTATAGTGTCTGCAACATCTCCACTAACCCCGGATATGTTGCCCCCAAGGCCGGCCGGATGGTGTTTAACAGCACCGGTTCCGGCCGGCCTGTCCATTCATCCATAAAAAATTTCTTAACTTCAATAGCCAGAACGCAAGCCGAATCCGGGAAATTAGCGTGAGTCCAACGGGCCAGATGCCCGCCTGTAAATCTCACATTTTCCCGTACATCAAGCCCCTGCCCCAGAAAATCAAATTCCCGCAGGTCGGCCATAAATCTTTCCACAAGTGGCGCCCACCGCCGGCAATTCATATTGCTGGTGCCGACATTTACCTCCGGGTTGAGCGCTGCCGGAGCCGGTAAACAATCTGCCCCGTCCCGACGGTGGTTATAACTGTGCAAATCCAACACCACAAAGCGGCCAAACTGTTGGGACAATGCTGCAAAAATCTGTCCCAATTCCTTGTAAAAAGCATCGTACATAGTCAACGACCGGGAAATTATTTCTTCCGGGGGAGGGCGCTGCCACACCTGCAATCCCCACGCATCCTCCGGTTTCAGGTAAACGGCCATCTCTCGCCGGCGATTCAAATCCAGTTCAAAACGGGATTGATGTACGACAATCTGAGTGCCGGCCAGGGTTGTCCATTTGGCGGTAAAGGGGTCTTCCTCACGTAATCGAGCAGCCGCAGGAACGGCCAGCAAACGAGACACATCCTCTCGCACAAAGTGGCCATCATGCAGAGCAACGGCCACAATTGGGTCATTTCCTCTGGAAATTGTCCAATCCCGGTTATTCATTCCAGAATATCCGGCGTAAGCGGAGATGTTGTATTCGAACGGGGAGTTTCGACGTGGGCTTGATAAAAACGCTGCGTGGGGTAGGCAAACCGGATATCGGGGTGTTTGGCAAACTCCTGCAAAATATCCTCCCGGATTTCCTGCTTTGTTGTGCGTTGTCGCCGGGGGGCGCACAGGTAACGGATTGTCAGCATAACTCCACGTTTTACGACCCGCAAATATACAATCGGGGTGAGTTTGTGATATACAATAAATTACCGGAGTGCGGACTACACTCCGCCAAAAATCGCAGACTGAAGTCTGCACTCCAATTTACGGTTAGAATCTAAGCCTCGTATCCACAAAAACGCAGGGCGGTGAGTACCAACGTGCGAACCCCCTTTTCTAAATCTGCAACCGGCACAAACTCGTCCGGCTTGTGGGCATTACGCACATTCCCCGGCCCAAAAAGAACGGTGGGCGTTTTTCCCTCATTGACCAGTAAACGCATATCCGCCCCGTAGGTCATGCCGGCAACGCGGGCCGGCGCGCCGTTAATATCATTGTAAGCTCCATTTACCGTGTTGACAATAGGATGATCGATGGGGATGCCCGCCGGCTCAAATTGCCCGCCCCACCATTCAACCTGGGGGGGATGGGCTTGCAGCCACGAATCTTGCCGGGCAGCCTGGGCAACGGTTTGTTCCAACACCTGGCGGGCTTCCGCCGAATTTTCGCCGACGGCAATGCCGTAACGCCCCTCAAAAGTCAATTGTTCGGCCACGGACGAGGCCCAATCTCCGGCTTGCACCGTACCTACACAAATGGGATAGGGCAGGGCGTAGCCGGAAAAGCGAGGGTCTGTAATTTGCCGGTTTCGTTCCGCCTCAAGCGCCATAATTGCCTGATAAATGGGAAAAAACTTTTCGATGGCACTCACTCCCTCTGCGCGCACACAACCGTGCGCCGACAACCCCGGCACCGTAATTTTAAAATTGAGCGCCCCGGCCTGAGCCGGGGCCACAATCAATTCAGTCGGTTCCACCACAACCGCGCCATCGGCTTTGTAGCCGCGCAGCACCGCAGCCAGCGTGCCCACACCGCCGTCTTCCTCGCCGATGACGCTTTCTAGCAGCAGCCTGCCCCTGAGTTTTATCCCGGCGTCTTTAATGGCCTTTGCGGCAAAGATAGCGCAGCACAGCCCCCCTTTCATATCCAACGCGCCGCGACCGTACACGTTGCCGTTGGCAAGAGTGGCCCGCCAGGGTGGGTAGTGCCAGTTGGTTTCATCGCCGGGGGGCACCACGTCAACGTGCCCGTTAAAAATAAGGTCGCGTCCCCCGCTGTTTTCTCCCAACAGGCCAACCACTCCCAGGCCATGCTCGCGCTCAACTTCTGCGCTAAAGGCCGGATGCCGGCCAAGCTGCTCAAAATCCAGCTCCCACACATCAACAGCCAGGCCGCACTTTTCCAGTTGGGCAGCCACGCACTCCTGCGCCGGGGTTTCCTGCCCACTTAAACTGCGAACAGAGACCAGTTGGGCCAAACCCTCAAGCATCCCGTCAAAATCAATGGCATCCAGCGCCCGTTTTTCGATTAAATTCATTATTTATTCCTCGCGCCAAATGGGTCGGGTGAGACAGGTAGCGCCGCCCTCTGCTTTAAGCGAAATCTCGTTACCGCGATAAGTTTGCACTTTGCAGCCGGCCTCCACCAACCGTTGCCGGGTGACGGGGTTGCCTTCCAGCATCAGGCATTGGCCGGGAGCCAGCGCCAGCACGTTGGGGGCCATAGTAGCAAATTCCTCCGGCGGGACCTTGATAAAACGGAAGCCCTGCGCCTGCAAATATTGCCAGAACGGCACAGACATCAACGGCGGATAAACCACGGCCAGCTTTTTATCCACAATGCTAATCATCGACAGCAGGTGCAGGCAGGCCTCCGGGCCGGTGTAGTAGGGCAGCTCCACCGGAATAACCGTGACGTTCAGTTTGGCCAGCACCTCGGTAAGTTGGCGCGCGCCTTCGGCGTTGGTGCGGAACCCCAGCCCCACTGCCAGCGTGTTGTGATCCACCCACAGTAAATCGCCGCCCTCGGCCCTGGCCCCGTCGCGCAACGAATACAGAATGGGAACCCCCAATGCCTCAAAACGACGAGCCATGGCTGTCTCTTCGCCCCGGCGCAACGATTTGCCCATGCTCAACATAATGGCCCCCGCATCCGTAACCAGGGCCGGGTCAAATACAAAAATCGAGTCGGCCCTGTCGGGTTGGGGTTCGTCGTGATAGACAACTTCTGCGCCGGCTTGCTGCAAGGTAGCAACCAACGCATCGTGTTCTTGTTGGGCGCCCTCTAAATTTGGGCGGCTGGTGTAGTTCCACTGCGCGGGGTCTTCCACGGCAAAAGCCCGGTCAGGACGTTTTACCAGTACCCGCCGCAGCGATGCAATCATGCTTTGACTACCAAAATCTTTGCTCATGTCCAATGCTCCTGTATAAAATTAGGTCCTTTGTAGTTGAGTTCTTGCTTTTTGGGCCAGAAAATTTTGTGTAACCGGAGAGTATCAGGAATTAAGGGGCAGGGGTTAGGATTTTTCCCATACTGCCTACCCATACTTCTTACTCCCGTACCCTGTTGGGTTCCGGCTTGTCCGGGTTAGGAATAGTACCTCTTTTTAACCACCGCCGAATTGAGCTGCAGGCCGGAGAATAAAGTAAACAGCGCTACCGTTCCCAAAATAATTGCCAGGCGGCTCCAATCCTGCCCCAAAAACTGCCGAACCTGAATCATTGTGTACGCAGTATACAGCCAGATTACCACCCCAACGTACATCAACCCCTGGGTGGCGAGCAAGCTCCACGGTTTTTTGATGAGCAGCAGCAACGGGATTAGAACACAGGCAGCGGCCAATATCAAATTTCCATCTCTGAGAAAATGGGCCCCCAACAGGATTGAGGAAACGATCAGTGGAATAATACGGATAATCATGAGTACTCCTGAACTGTGGATTTGATTTCCGTACATATAAACACAAAAAAGCCCGGCTGCCAAATATGACAGCCGGGCAACGAACATTTTAGACTGTGAGGGAACCGGCAGCAAGGCCGGCTCCGGGTTTCACATACGCATGCTCCTTCCCGTAATGTTCAAACAGGTTTCCACTATGAGCGCGTTAGCACTCCTTCCTAAATCCATCTTAGCTAAGATGGATTTATTATATACAAAAGATGTAAAATATTCTTGACTGAAATTGTACTTGTAACAGCCGCTTTTCCGACGCAGCCAGGAAAAGTTTGTTTAAAAGTAAAAAGCCGGGCTGCCACAAACCCGACTTTTCAAAGGAGGAGAAGAGGTGTCAATTCATTTGACATCCATAGTATACATTGATTTTTTAGCCCGTACTTGCTGGAAGCCCTACGCAAACCAGACGCTATCCGTAAATTTTACCTAAACTCTGTGTTGTTCCAGCCACTGGGTGGCAAAATCGACCAACGGGCGTTGGGGCATCAATAGGGCTTGAGCAAGCCCCACTTTTCCTTGTTGAACCAACCCGGTATCTCTGGAAAAATCAGCCCCTATTTTTTCAAAATCATCGATATCCAGGTTTATTTCGCTAAGTGTAATCCATTGCCGTTTGTTATTTACCAGTACCGGGGCGCCATTTGTTTCCACAACTTTGCCGGAATAATTAGCCCAATATTCAGCCAGGTGGAGTGAAGAATTGCTGTCGTGTCTAACCCCCAGCAGTAAAACCCATCCCGCCATCCGGTAGATTCTGGACAGCGGCGATTCTGGCCCCATTCCAAAATCAAGGGAGTGGTCGTAGGTTATTGCGTTGGCCTGTTTTCCCCAGGCCGCAAATGAATAGTGAGGGTGCATACTGCGCCGCACATCTTTTTTGTTTCGAAAACACTCGGCCACTACGCCAATGGCCCGGGTTGGGGTTACATCGGGGTCAAAGGCGGGCATGCTGCTGCGGATTGTGGCCCACCACGATTGGGGAACCGGCGGATTTTCCCACCCCTCCGGATCTGTCAGATTGCCGGAATGGGTTGGCATCACCAGCGTACCCTCCGGCGTAAGCACCTGCTCTAAAGCCTGAATAACGGCCACCGCTCCGCCGCAAACCCACCCCAGAGAACTGAGGGACGAATGTACCAGCACGACCATTCCCGGCGAAACCCCAAGGGTTGTTAAATCCCTGGCCAGCGACTGAACGGTGATCGGGAAATGGCCGGTACGTTCTATGATCTCTTTTTCACTCATTTCTATGGGGTTCCTTTACCTTTTTTATGAGCCAGAATCCACTACCAACCAAAATAATCAATACGGTCAGTATCAAGAATATAGGTGAGCGCGGTTCTCGATAGCCGGTTTCCGGCAGGTACCGAGGCCCAGCGGTGATCATTGCTGTAACGGTCACAACTTCCTGCTCGATCACAGCAGTTGGAGTCGCCAAAATATCCATAACCGGGGTGGCTGTTGGTTGGGTTACGGGGGTGTCATCATCGTCATCGTTGTTATCACCTGAGTCGCCGCCGGAATTGGTGTTATCATCAATAATGGTGATGGGGACCCACGCCACCCCTCCGGCCAAATCGTTGCTGTATTCATCCCTGGCACCTTGTGTGCCGGCTTCATTTACGGTATCAACCACCTGGGTTGTGGCTGTAAAAACGGTGGTCACCACCACGGTTGCAAACGGGGGAATATTGCCAAAACAGGTGGTTAAATCGGTCCAGACCAGTTGGCCGGGGCTGGTAATGGTGGGCGTAGGAACCGCAAAATTAAATTCCAGAAAGGCGGCGTTGTAGGTGTCCGTCAGGGGCAGGAAGGTCATAGTGGCTGCCCCATCGTTGGTGATAATGTGGGTAAAGGTAACCGGCAATTGAGCTTGCGGGGTAAAATCCGGGGGGGACATTGCCTTAAAAACCGGGGCCGCCCCGCCGATGGATTCGCTGTCGCGGCTTTGGGCCGTTGCATCCGAAATTGCTTGCTGCGCGCCGATGATGTCTTCGGCTCGGGCATAATTAACCACAACCGTTTGTGGGTGCTCTGCGGTAAAATACAGGGTAAATGTAAGGTTCTGCCCCGGTTGAATAGGGGGGGTGGCCACGTTTGTCCAGGTAATAGAACCGGTGCCGGTAATTACATTGTCCGGCGAGGGAACAGCCCCGGCAAAGGCCAGCACCCCTTGATTGTAATCATCCAGCAGGGTCACGTGCGTTAAAGAGAAAGCTGCATTGTTGGTGAGCGCAATGGTAAAACTCAACACCTCGCCCACCCGCACCACCGAACCGGCTCGATTGAGCGACTTTGTAAGGGTTACTTCGTTACCCTGCGCCCGGGTTGAGCGCTCAACATGCAACAAGCCAACCATCGACAGAAAAAATAATCCAAATGCAATGCACAACACCTGCAAAACGCGCTTCAGCTTCATATATCGTCTCCCTCCTATTGACGCGCTCTTAAGGACTCTATCCTGGCTCTGATGACGATTGAATTATCGTAATCCAGTTGAATGGCGTCATTCAACGCTTCTTCCGCCCGTTCAAATTGACCGGTCATGGCATAAGCCACGGCCATGTTGGCGTGGGCAACCGCCAACTGCGGATCAAGCTCGATGGCATTTGCCAGGGCATCTAATGCTTTGTGCGGTTCATTTTTAAAGATATAAAGTGCCCCCAGACTGGCGTGGAGTTCGGCATAATCCGGCTCAATGGCCAGGGCTTCAGTGTAGCTGGCTTCGGCCCGGTCAATATCGCCGGAAAGTCTGTAAGCAACGCCAAGATTTACCCACGCTTTGTAATATTGCGGATTTATCTCTACCGCCTTTTGGTAGGCAGCAATCGCTTTGTCATACTGCTCATCTTTCTCGTAAGCCCGCCCCAGCAGAGTGTACACTTCTTCCGGTTTGTATTTGGAAACGCCTTGTTCAATAGCGCGTTCAAATTCCACGGCGGCAAACTGGTACTCTTGTGATTCAAAGGCTTGAAGCCCGGTGGCTACAGATATATCGCCCTTGCCGCCTCTACAGGAAACAATGGTGGTGGACATAAAGAGAAAGATTAGAATTTGAAAGATGGAACTGAACAGTTGCGAAGGAGATGACAAACAGGAACGGCTGGATTTAATCCATAGAACAGTGTTAATGAGCGCCATTGCAAAATTACTCCGCAAAGGTCATCTGCTACTCAAACAACAACGGTAGAAGTTGGGCAAGTTCTTTGTACCCGCTATTGGTATAAATTGCCTGCACCGTAATTTGGGTAAATGATACATTTGGAAAAATAATAACGCAAGCCGAATATAGTTTTTCAGAAAATGATTTTGACTCGTAGCCGCCGCATCCCTATGCGGTGGCGGGTCGGGCATAGGGATGCCTACCCTCCGGATACAAAATGTTTATCTGAACATCTATAACCCCAGACCTTGACGCAAAATAACTCTGTGGTAAACTGTTCCACAATTAAAAACGTGTGTGTGTATGTGTATTCGCCCCCGTAGCTCAGAGGATAGAGCAGAGGTTTCCTAAACCTTGTGTCACAGGTTCAACTCCTGTCGGGGGTACTTTTATTTCTCCCGATGCCCATTTGAAAATTCGTAGCCGACCGGGCCGGGCAACCTAGCGTTGCGCTTTTTTAAGGAAATCCGAAATTAAAAAAGCTAACTCCAGCGATTGCCTGGCATTTAAACGGGGGTCACAGCGGGTGATGTACTTATCGGCCAGGCCCTGCTCGGTGATGGCTTGCGCCCCTCCGATACACTCGGTAACATCCTGCCCGGTCATTTCGCAATGGATACCGCCGGGGTAGGTTCCCTCGGCATGATGTATCTCGAAGAAATCACGCACCTCGGCCAGAATCTGATTAAATGAGCGCGTTTTTACCCCCAATGAAGTTGTGACAGTGTTGCCGTGCATGGGGTCGCTGCTCCAGATCACTGCGTACCCCTCTCGCTGAACATATCGAATTAAGGCCGGTAGTTTGTTGGCAATATTATTGGCCCCCATGCGAATGATAAGGGTTAGTCGCCCCGGTTTATTCTTTGGGTTCAACACCTCGATGAGGCGCAGCAACCCTTCCGGCTCAAGCGATGGCCCAACCTTGACGCCAATCGGGTTGCGGATGCCGCGCACAAACTCAACATGGGCGTGGTCTAATTGCCGGGTTCTGTCGCCAACCCAAATCATATGGGCTGAGCAATTGTACCAATGGCCCGCGCCTTTGTCCTGCCGGGTCAGGGCCTCTTCATAATTCAACAGCAGCCCTTCATGCGAGGTATAAACTGTTGTCTCACGAATACTGGCCCGGTCATGCATATTGATGCCACACGCCTCCATAAAGGCCAGGGCCTGACCAATACGATCGGCCAGATTTTGGTATTTTTCACCCAGCGGGCTGTCCTTCACAAATTCCAGATTCCATTGGTGTACCTGGTGCAAATCGCCCAGGCCGCCTTTGGTGTAGGCCCGTAAAAGATTATGGGTAATGGCCGATTGGTTGTAAGCTTGCAACAATCGCTGCGGGTCGGGGGTGCGGGCGGCAGGGGTGAAGGCGCTATCGTTCACCATATCGCCCCGATAGCTGGGGAGTTCCACGCCGTTGATGGTTTCGGTGTTGGCCGAGCGCGGTTTGGCAAATTGACCTGCCAGCCGGCCTACTTTAACCACCGGGCAACTTCCGGCAAAGGTCAGCACCACTGCCATTTGTAATAAAATTTTGCAGGTGTCTTCTATTTTGGCCGCGTTGAATTCGGCAAAACTTTCGGCGCAATCGCCCCCTTGAACCAGAAATGCCTGCCCTTTGGCTACGCGGGCCAGCGCCTGATTCAGGTTTTCTATTTCGTTGGCAAAAACCAGAGGAGGCCCTGCCCCAAGTTTAGATTCAACGTGTTGCAAAGCCGGCAGATCAGGATAATCCGGCTGTTGGGTAATTGGTTTGTTGCGCCAACTGGTCAGGTTCCACTTATTCATTATTTATAGTATTACCCTGCAACATTTGCGTTGCGCTTGCGGCGAGAATCATTTGTTA
>CAYWSS010000016.1:0-20353 GCA_964460505.1 uncultured Caldilineaceae bacterium
CTATCTTTGTCGGTGCGGGTCTCCCTTTTCCACTGGCAAATTATCACCCCAAATCTGCCCGCCCGGCACTCCTTCCCCCCCGGCGATTTCTACGCGCAGTTCTGGGCCTTCACCACCTTTGATGCGGGCCAGTTGAGCGCCGGTCGCCTGCCGCTCTGGAATCCCTACACCTTTGCCGGGGCGCCCTTTTGGGCCGATGTGCAAGCGGCGGTCTTTTATCCGTTTAGCTCGCTCACGTTGCTGCTCTCAGCCCCGCGGGGATTTTCCGCTTTTGTCCTGGAACTGGAAGCAATTATCCATTTCTGGCTGGCGGCTACATTTATGTATCTGTTCATCCGGGAAATCACCGGCCATCGCGGCGCTGCAGTAATTGCCGCGCTCACCTTTACCTTCGGCGGCTACCTCACCGGTTACCCCAGCCAGCAACTGGCCGTCCTCGAAGCCGATGTTTGGCTGCCGCTCATTCTCTTTTTTCTGTACAGAGCCAACAAACAAACGATGAATGATGAAAGCAGAAGGATGAATAACAAACAAATAACTATTCATCATTCACGCGAAGCGTTCTGCATTCATGCTTTCAAGTACCTCGTTCTCGCCGGCGTTGCATGGGGAATGGTCCTGCTGGCCGGGCATCCGCAAAGCGCTTTCATCATCGCCTGTGTTAGCATCGCCTACTTTCTGTTTTTGTGGCTGGGAGCAGGAAGCAGGGCGACAGGGAGCAGGGAGCAGGGGAGGCAGGGAGCAGAGGAGCAAAGCCGTACTCATCACGCAATACGAAATACGCAATACGAAATACGCACACCTGCACTGCGTGCTGGCGCAAGTGTCACGCATCACGCATCACGCATCACGCTCCTCCACCTCTCCATCTTCCTCCTCACCGGTCTGGCGCTGGCCGCCATCCAATTTATTCCGGCGATGGAGTACACCCTGCTGTCCGTTCGTTCAGCCGGCACCTACGATAAAATGTCCGGGGGATTCCCCATCACCGACCTGATACAGGTTTTGCTGCCGGGGCAGGTCAGCCTCTACTCGCCATTGTACGTGGGCGTGGTCGGGATAATTCTGGCGGTGTGGGCGGTATTCGCCGCACCGAACCGGCACACCATCTTTTGGGGAGTGGTTGCTGTAATCACGTTGCTGATTACGTTTGGTGGAAATACCTTCCTCTACAGCCCGCTCTATCTTTACGTGCCCGGTTTTTCCATTTTTCGGGGGCAGGAACGTTGGGCTTTCGCCACGGCTTTTAGTTTGTGTGTGCTGGCGGGATACGGTTTTAAACAATTGGCAATTAGTAATTATCAATTAACAAAAAATACGTTTCACGTTTCAAGTCTCACTAAATACCTTTTCTTTTTTGCCCTGCTGCTGACGCTGGCCTTTTTCTACGGGCTGAATGATTCCGGCTGGGCAGCGGACAGCCTGTTTTACGGCTTGCTGGGCGCATCGACGCTGCTAACGGTACTCGCGGCGCTGGCCTGGCTGTTGTGGAAATTTACACCCCGGTTGCCGGCGCCGGCATTTGCCACGCTGACCGCTGCCCTGATTTGCTTCGACCTGTTCAGCGTCAATTGGCAGACCAATCTCTACCCGCAACCCCCGGAATGGCACACCCGGATGCCCGCCGCTGTGCAGGCCATCAAGGCCGATGCGGCCCAATCGCCGGATGAGCCGTATCGGGTGTACAACGAATTTCGGCTGTACGACAATTACGGCGTGCCGTTTAAGGTGGAAGATTTGTGGGGAGCCAGCCCGCTGCGCCCCACGCGTTACGACGAATTTTTGGCCCCGCCGATGCCCATCGAGCGCACCTGGGAACTGCTCAATGTGAAATACGTCATCACCTGGCGACAGGAATTATTTACACCATCAACCATCATTCACCAGGAACCCGCTGCCGACGGCACCACCTACGTCCACCGGCTGGATAGCGTTGGGCCGCGTGCCTGGCTGGTCAATCAGGTCAAAATCATTGATGATGACACTATCCTGCAAACCCTCACCGACCCTGGCTTTGACCGCTGGAACATCGCCTTGCTGGAAGAGAATAGCGAATGGACGAATTCACGAATGGACGAATTCACGGATGGTGAAATCCAAAACTCACAATTCCCTGCATCCGGTCGCCTTATTCATCAAGTCAGTACCGATTCCCCCGCGCTGCTCGTTCTCAGCGAGACTCACTATCCCGGCTGGCAGGCCACCATCGACGGAGATTCTGTGCCTATCCTCCGCGCCGATTACGTGTTGCGGGCGGTGCCCGTTCCTGCGGGAGAGCACACGGTTGAACTGACCTTTCAGCCACGAAGTTTTACCATCGGCGCAATTATCAGCGGGTTGGCGGTGCTGGTTATTGCGGTAGTGCTGATACTTTCATATCGACCCAGTAGACACAGGACAAACTAGCCGATATGGCAAGCCAGACACCGTTGGAATCACAAATAACTCGACACCCCAACATCCCAAATCCACAAAGTCCAGGCCGGACTTCGGCAGCGAAATCCAAGTTTCTCTGGATTGCCTTCATCGTCGTTATCCTGACCGCTTTCTTTTTCCGTTTTTTTCGGTTGGCCGACCACCCCCTGGGTATCTTTTTTGATCCGGCCATCAGCGGCCTCGATTCCATTCGGTTAATGCAGCGCGGCGGCCACGTTCTCTTTTTTCCCACCAACGGCGGGCGCGAATCGTTGTTTATGTATCTGCTCATCCCCTTCATTCAGCTATTTGGCACTACGCCGTTTGCCATTCGCGCCATCACTGCCGTTATCAGCCTGCTCACCGTGGCCCTTCTCTTTGCCTTTCTCTACGATTTACGATTTACGATTTACGACTATAGTCCTGTGGGGTTACAATTATTCGGGCCGGCGCAAAAAACCCTTTCACGGTTGCCAACCAGCAGCCTACGGCAATTCATGATATTCTTCCCTTTTTTTGCCGGCCTGACTCTGGCCACTATGTACTGGCACCTTTCTGTCAGTCGATTGGGACTGCGGAACGTTTTGGTGCCGATGCTGGCTGCGCCTATGTTCTGGTTCTTTTTCAAGGGATGGGCCAACGGGCAAAAACGCTGGTTTATCTTCTCCGGCGTTTTGATGGGATTGGCCGGATACAGCTACTCGGCCGCCCGGCTGCTGCCGGTAATTCTGGGGCCGGCGGTGCTGCCGGAATTTTTTATCAGGGGTCAGGGGTTAGAAACCAGGAATCAGGAAAGAAATTCAGGCCACACGCAACACGCAATACGTAATACGCAATACGCCTCACGTATCCTCCGCCTCAAATTCCTGCTCATCTTCACCGCCGCCGCCTGCATTATCTACCTCCCTATGGCCTGGTATTTGCTGACGCATCCGGCCCAATTTACCGCCCGCGCCGGCTCGGTGATGGTCTGGAATTTTCTCAGTACGCCCGCCGAAATCATTGCCGAGTTGGGGCGCAATGTATTACGTGTACTCGGATTTTTCTGCTGCGTGGGCAGCCCCAATCCCATTTTTGGATTACCCGGCTACCCTGGTTTGTCCCCGCTGCCGGCTCCATTTCTGATTATCGGGTTAATCATTGCCGCAAGAAGCTGGCGCAGCCTGTTCTACCGGTTGATTGCCCTGTGGTGGCTCATCGGCATTGCCCCCTCCATCATCGCCATCGAGGCCCCGCATCCGCTGCGAATGATCGTTGCCATCCCCCCCACAGCCATTCTGGTGGCGGTTGGATTAACCTGGCTTCAATTAACAATTATCAATTATCAATTGGCAAAGACCACCGCCCAATCTCCGGCTAAAATTCATCCTTTATCGTTTATCCTTCCTGCCCTCCTCATCCTCCTGCCCCTGCCCTTCCTCTACCACGCCTATTTTGTTCAGTGGACCACCCTGCAATCCACGCAGGGGACCTACGATTACGGAGCCATTGCCATTCGCGACGCGGTGCTGGAGCAGGCAGAGAATGGCGAGCCTATCTACCTTCCGCTCTCCAGATTTAATGATTCGACGCTGCTTTATTACCTCAGCGATCCCTTTCAGCGGGAAGCCAGCTTTAGGGTAGAACCGGATAGCGCCGCCTGGGCCATCTCACCCAAAAAAAACAGGGCCGACACCACCTGGGTACGATTGCAAAACGGCGTTGCCACGCTGCTGCCCCCACTGACCGCCAAAGGCCAACAGTTAATTCAATCTGCCCTGTCGGGCGAGGCAGCACTTCCCGTAAAAATCCCAACCACCGGCAAAACTGCGGCGCAACTGGCCGCGCTTCCCGCCGACCCTGCCACTTTTGTGGAACCCATTACCACCCCGCTGGACGTGTCGTTTGGGCCGGTTCAGTTGGTGGGAGCCACCTATCCGCAAGCTGTCGATGCAGCGGCAGACCTGCCTGTTACTCTGTTCTGGCAGGCCAAGGCCCAGATGTCTGACGAATTTGAGGTTTTGGTGCGATTGGTAGACGATAGCCGCCGCGCCTGGGGCAATGGCGATGCCCGCCCCACCGATTGGGTCTACCCCACTTCCTTCTGGCGGCCGGGTGTCGATCAGATAGCCGGGCAGCATACTCTTTTGCTTAAAACTGAACCGCCGCCCGGCCGTTATTGGCTGGCTGTGTCTGTATTTGATCCCACCAAGGGGCAGCGATTACCCTTGACCGGTGACGTTGCCGGCGACTCACCTGACACCTTTTTTGTAGGGCCGCTCAAGGTTCCACTGCCGCCATCAAACACCCAACAGATTGCGCCGTATCCCGCCACATTTGGAGAGGTAGCCCAACTGGAGGGCTTCCGCGTTGAGCCGGCATCGCCTGCGCCCGGCGACACCATTAACCTGCATTTATTCTGGCAGGCAACCAACACCCCGGCGCTGGATTACACGATCTTTGTCCATTTACTTGATGCAGAAAACAAGCTGATGGCCGGCAGTGATACCCAGCCCGTTGGCGGAACTTACCCCACCACCCTCTGGACTGCCGGCGAACAGATACGGGACAACCATCCGCTGGCTCTCTCGCCTGACCTCCCGCCGGGGCAATACCAATTGGCCATTGGGATGTACCACCAGCCAACCGGGCAACGCCTGCCCATCACTCTGCCGGATGGCAAAAAACTATCCGATGGGCGGCTAATTCTTCCTCAGACGCTGGGCTGGTAACAGCCTGATGTTAAGATTCACTTGACCATAACTAAAAGTCACGATATACTTAACAATAATTATTTTTCGTAAATACTCCCTGTAAATCTTTTTTTCGCCCAAATCAGCGGAAAAAGTAGAGAAAGTTATAATGCGTAAAATAGCTATTGTTGGTTTTAAGGGTGGAATTGGCAAAACCACGACGTGCGTTAACCTTGGAGCTGCCTTGGCCTTGCGCGGGCATAAAGTTTTACTCATCGACACTGACACCCAGGCTAACCTGGCCGTCTCTTTAGGGGTTAAAGATTACAAAATATCTCTGGCCGATGTGCTGGTGCATAAAGCCGAGGCCAAAGACGTTATCATTGCCGCCCGAAAAAACGTGGACCTGTTGCCCAGCAGTCTGAAGTTATTTAAGGCCCAGCAGCGCATGGTGCTGGAAATGGCCCGCGAGGAAATCTTTGAAGAGCTTTTTGCCGACCTGCAAGGGTATGATTACCAGCTTCTTGATTGCGCCCCGTCTCTGTCGCTGCTCACCATCAATTCTATTGTGTATGTTGACGAGGTCATCATCCCCGTATCCATGGAAATGCTGGCCATGTCCGGCGCCGAGCAGTTTATCAACTACCTCAAAGATATTAGCCAGGCCTTAGGCAAAAGTGCCGAAATAAGGCTGATTGTGCCAACTATGTACGACGCCCGTCGTAAGGTGAGTAAAAAGGTAGTAAAATTGTTAAAAAAGCTGGGGCCACGGGTGGCCAAACCCATCCGGATCGATACCCGGCTTTCAGAAGCGCCCGGCCGGGGCAAAACCATCTTTGAGCATGCCCCTCGCAGCAGGGGGGCCATAGATTACGCCCGGCTTACGGAAACTGTGGCAAAGATGCCGCCGCTATCCACAAACAACACCAAGCCGCACCTGGCCACGGAGGCCGGGAAAATCAGAGAGGATAAGGGGAAATGACGCACATAATTTCCGTAGCCAACCAAAAAGGTGGCGTAGGTAAAACAACCACCACCATAAATTTAGGCGTTGCCCTGGCCAGGATGAAAAAAAAGGTACTGCTCATTGATCTGGACCCACAAGGAGCGCTTTCAGCCGGATTGGGGCTAAAGCCGGGCGAAATTGAACATACCATTTACGAAGCAATGATGGATGACGACATGTCCATCAACCGCACTATAAGCCCGGTTCAGGCCTATCTGGATGTAATTCCCGCGGACAACGACCTGGCCGCTGCCGAAATTGAACTTATCCCGGAAATCAGACGGGAACTGGTATTGCAACGCGCGCTTGAGCCTCTCAACGGATGGTACGATTATATCCTGATCGATTGCCCGCCCAGCCTCAGCTTGCTCACGGTTAACGCCCTGTGTGCCAGTACCGGCGTTATTGTCCCCATGCAGTGTGAATTTTTTGCCATCCGCGTCATCCGCACCCTGCTGGAAAGTATCGAACGCACCCGGGACCGCCTGAACCCTGACCTTGAGTTGATTGGCATTCTGGCTACCATGTACTCCACGGGAACCATTCACTCCCGCGAGGTTCTGGACGAAATCAGGAATCTGTATGGGGACAAGGTTTTTGATATTGTCATTTACAAAAGTATTCGTTTTGCCGAGGCATCGGTAGCGCACAAAGCAATGGTAGAGTATTCTCAAAAACACAAAGGAGCGCGGGCTTACAAAAAGTTGGCCGGCAACATGGTAGAAAGAATGGACGGTACGGTCTGACCCAAACCACTCTAAATTACCAAAAAGACCCCCTCATTTTGAAGATGGTTCCTTTTTTATTTGAGGCAAGATTTTCATCTCACACCAAAAATAGTAACTTCTCAAAAATACTAAACTTGTTCCCTAACGAAGGCGCAGAGAGCGCTGAGGAAAAAATAAATTTTTTAAAGCCTCTGTGTCTCTCCGTGACTTCTCCGGGGTCTCTGGGTTACATCTTTTCTTGTTTATTGTACAAGAATTCAACTGATTAGTACCTATACTTAAATTAGCTTGAAACCGGAACTTTTAAGAAAAATGAGGGATCATGCCTGAATGTACCTGCGGTCAGGCATCCAGCGAGGCCTGCAAGTGTGGATTCCCGCTAAAAACATGCGGGAATGACATCTTAAAAGTTCCGTTCTCATTCTGTTTTCAGTATAATAAGGTTATCTCATTTGCAGGACACAGACAAGCGCGGATGAACGCGGGAAAAAATATTTTAAATATCCGCGCTTGTCCGTTCTCGCCGGCGTCCTTAATAAAATATGTCCAAATTTTCTGCGTTGCTTATTGAGAAACAACTCTACTATTGAAATTTCTCCTTCAGTCTGCTATCATATTTAGGAATGGTGCGTAAATAACTTACCCAATTGGGGGCGGCAACATATTGCGTATTACGTACTTTGTAAAGAGCAAAATTATACGCAATACGAGGAAATGGGTAAGTTAATTAGCTCAACGTAGATTCGAAGGGTAGGTTGGGTTGAAGAATGAAACCCAACACAATCCGACCCAAAATTGCCGGGGTTCGTACCTACCTCAACCCGACCTACCCATTGTATTTACCCCTCAATTTCGCGTTGAACCGTTAATTAATTCTCATTTCTTAGTGATATACCTTACTCCTCTGCTGGATTGAAACAGATGTAACCTAACCATTCACCCAAACAGGTTATCAACCGCACACCTTCCCGGCGCTCCGCACTGACCTGCATTTTTGTTAGAAAATTGACCACCCGATCAAAATTCATAATACCTGATCTTATTTTTGCGAAAGGAGCTTTGTAGTGAAAGCAACTGATTTTAACCTTTCAGATGGTATCAATTTTAGCCTGGAAACAGGGATTACCACATTTTTGGATAGCCGGCTGGTTATTTTTGATACCAACGCCATTGGCCTGTTGAGGCAAGACCTGATTGAAGAATTGGGAATTTACAGGGCCAGAAAATTCTTTTTACGCTTTGGCTATCAAAACGGCTATGCAGATTTTATGCAAATGAAGCTTAATTATCAGTTTGACACCGAAATGGATCTGCTGGCTTCGGGCCCGGTTATCCACACCTGGGAAGGTGTTGTTCAAGCCACCCCAACAGAGATACACTACGACAGACAAACCGGCGAATTCTTTTTTACCGGTGTCTGGAGCAACTCTTACGAAGCCGAACAACATTTGTCTTACAATGAACCGGAAGCCCAACCGGTGTGTTGGTCATTAATGGGGTATGCCTCGGGTTGGTGCACAGCCTTCTTTGGCTCACCGCTTCTCGCTATTGAGCCGGTATGTATGGGAAAGGGTGACGACCACTGCGAATGGAAAATTCAACCGCCCTCTAAATGGGGAGAGGAAGCAAAACCTTATCTTGAGGCATACAAACAATTTCAAGGAGGTGCTGAATAATGGCCGAAAAACTCATGCAATATTACAAATATATGGCTGATGAGCAAGGTTTTCCGGGAAAACTCTCGCTGGCCAGAGAGACAAAAATACCGTCAGCAAAGGCTGCCCTAAAGCCGGACACCCCCGAAAATATTAACTTGTTCAAAGAAGCGGTTCAAAAAATTACCGGCAAACCGGCTCCAAATTATTGATTTTTCATCTTCTGTCTGACCAAAGAAAACGCCAAATCTCAGTTAAACTGAGATTTGGCGTTTTGATTTTCGCGGACAAAACTCATTACAAAATTTTGTCAATTAGCCGGCATGGATTACCATTCGGATATATTTTTAACCGGGTGATACCCCTTGCGCATGATAAGTTCCGGCAACCTGCGCCGGATTGCAATTCTATCGATTCTGCTGTTGGCCTTCTTTCTGCGCGCTTACCGGCTTGACAGCCAGGCGCTGCGTGGCGATGAAGCCGCCACTGTGCTGTATGCCGCGCTGCCCGTCTCCGGTTTGTGGGAACTTTCCCGCGTCACGGACCCCCATCCGCCGCTATATTATTTAATGCTGCATCCATGGCAATGGCTCTTTGGCGAAGAGGCCTGGATGATGCGTTTTGCCGGGGTGTGCGCCAGTACACTGGCCGTGGCCGCGTTGTACAGATTAGCCCAACTGACCTTGTGTACGCCTGCTATCAGCCTGTTGGCAGCAGGGTTATTAGCCGTAAATCCGCTGCAAATCTGGCTGGCGCAAGATGTGCGCTCCTACCCGTTTTTCACCCTGCTCGGCCTGCTCTCCTCCTGGGCGTTGTGGCAAGCCCTCTCCCCGCAAAAGAGAGCAGGCGAGCAGGGGAGCAGGGAAGAAAAGGAAAGGCTCACAAAATATACAACGCGCAACACCCCTTCAAAATTCACCCTTCACCCTTCATCCTTTACTCCCTGGCTGCTCTACCTGCTCCCCACCGTAGCCTGCCTTTACACCCACTACTACACCGTTTTCCTGATTGCCTTTCAAGGAATATTTGTACTGCTCAATATCAAAAAATTCCGGCGAAAAAAGTGGCCGTGGCTGGCCTCACAGGTGGCTGCCGGCCTGTTGATTCTCCCCGGCCTGCAACTGGCCACCAATTTTCTGGGAGAAGCCGCCGGCGGTATCAATAAAATTCCTGCGCAGGATATTTTGCGGCTGGCTTCCACAGCCCTGCTCACCGGCTTCACCCTCAACAGCGCCTGGGGATTGTGGGTCAGCATTCTGTTGCTGCCCATCTGGATCATCGGCATTATCAGCCTGCTGCGCCGCGATTTCACCACCGGCACCTTCTGGACACTTTTCTTTGCAATTCCCACCCTGGGCGTTATCGCCCTCTCCATCGACCGCCCTTTTTTCAAAGAACGATTTCTCATTCAGGCCCAACCCGCCTTTGAGCTTCTGCTGGCCGCCGGTTTTTTTGCGCTGTGGCGCGGCCGTGTAAAAAATACGCAGTACGCAGTACGCAATACGCCTCACGCCTTACGCCTCACTCAAATTCTGGCGCTCGCCACCCTCGCCCTGCTGCTCACCACCAACTACCTGTCCACCAGCAACTACCACACCGACCCGGCCTACGCCAAAGCCCCGCCCTGGCAGTTGTATCACAATCACGTCAATAAAAAAAAGCGCCCCGGCGATGTGATGCTGACCAACTTCCCCGAAGCCGCCGTCAGCTATTACAGCCCCAACGGCCTGCCGTTTTACGTCGTGCCCGCCGAACGGGACCGCCCGGTGGAGTTTAGGCTGGAGCAGACAGCGCAAATTGCCAATGCTTACGAACGCATCTGGTTTTTGCCCATGCTGCGCCAGGGCTTTGATGAACAGGGCGATGTTCTCAACTGGCTCAACCGGCACGCCGACCGGGTAGAGCAGATTTTCTTTCCGGTGTACAACCTGAACCTTTATCTCAGCCCGCCGGCCATCGATAAAATGATGGTGAAACAACCGGTCAAATTTGCGCACGGCGTAAACTTGCGGGGGTTCCAGATTCTCGATAAAAAAGGTAATTCACGTCTGATTACGGAGGCAGCCGGCCCGCCGCTGTTGGCCGGCAAGGCGGGCGACGAGTTCACCCTGTCACTTTACTGGCAAGCGGACGGGCCAACGGAAGCACCCTACACCGTATTTGTTCACCTGATTGCGGCAGACGGCTTCAACCGGGTGGGGCAGGATAATCAACCGGTGTGGGGCAGCTATCCCACCACCACCTGGCCGGCCGGCGAACAAGTTACCGACAAATATACGCTCACTATTCCGCCCGGCACCCCGCCCGGCGACCACCGGCTGCGCATCGGCTGGTATCAGGCAGATACTCAGGAGCGAGTATCCATGTTAAATGATGCCGGCCACCCCCTGGCAGATCATCTCATTCTGGATGCTGTTGTGCGGGTGAAATAGCCCCATGGAGAAACTCTCTCGCCACCTGCCCTTCCTGATTGTGCTGATGCTGCACCTGACGTTGTCCATTTCTTTTTCTATTATCACCCCCCTCGGCGAAGCCCCGGACGAACCGGCCCACCTCAGTTATGCTCAATTTATTGCCAAAAACGGGCGTCTGCCCGCCACTTTGAACGAGCGCACCGGAGCCGGCTATCGGGCTGCGTGGCCGCCTCTTTACCACGCGCTGGCAGCCGTGCCGGTAGCCCTTGTGGGCAACGCCCCCCCCACCCGGCTGAAAGCCGTGGGCGACAGCCCGCGCCGCCTCATTGCCACCAACGGGCAAACCATCGCCTCATTCATTCACACCGAAGATGAAGCATGGCCGTGGCATGGCATCACCCTGGCCTGGCATCTGGGTCGATTTATTTCGGTGCTGCTCACCGCCGCCGCCGTAACCGTAACCTATCTCATCGCCCGGCGACTGACCCGCCGCCGCCGGGCGGCCACCGCCGCCGCCGCGATACACGCCTTTGTGCCGCAGCTTCTGTTTACCGGCACCGTCATCAGCGACGACACCCTGCTCATTCTCCTGTCCGGGGTGCTGCTGCTTACCCTGATTATCTACGCCCAGCGCGATACCTTCCCCGGATTTTGGCAATCTGTTTTACCGGGCCTGCTGCTGGGGCTGGCCACCGTCACCAAATACAACGCGCTGCCGCTGTGGGCCATTGTTTTCTGCTGGCTCATTTGGCTGCCGTACCAAAAAAAACAACGCCCCATCCTCCCGGCTCTATTTCGTTTATTCACGGGCGTACTTGCCGGCGCCGCCCTGACCGGCGGCTGGTGGTTTTTATTTGTGTGGCGCAATTTTAACCAGATTGATGCCCAGGGCCTGGTTCGAGGCTCACTGGCCGCCCTCAGCGCCGGCACCGCCGATGCTTCGCTGCGCCAACTCACCTCCGGCAATTCGCTGACTCTGCCCCCGCTCTCGGCCTGGCTGGAGTGGGCCATCACCCTGTTCAAATCATTTTGGGGGCTTTTTGGCGGCGGCGGCACCATCCCCTTTCCCACCTGGATTTACTGGCTGCTGGCACTTATTTCCGGGTTGTCCCTAATCGGATTTCTGCCGGCCCTCCGGCAAAAGAACTTCAAAAGGAACACAAGCGCGAGTATCCAAAATCAGCACCGTCCTGTGCCGGGAATAGCTAAAATCTTTCTACTTGTCCCCCTCTTTTTCCTCCCCCTCCCCCTGCTCCGATTTATCCTCAGCGGCAGCATCATTGAAACCGCGCAAGGCCGGCACCTTTTCCCGGCCCTGCCGGCCATTGCCCTCGGTCTGACGTGGTTAATCAATTATCAATTATCAATTATCAATGAACAAAGCTCTGATACACCACCCACCATGCCTCACGCCTCACACACACCTGCGCTAACCCGCCAGAAGGCCGGCGCAAGTGTCACGCCTCACGCCTCACGCCTCACGCATTATTCATTACGCATTACCCATTATTCATCACGCATTACTCATTATTCATTACTCATTATCATCTTCCTCCTCAGCCTCTTCGCCCTCTACCTCATCCACACCGCCTACCCGCCTCCCATCCCGCTAAAAACCGGTGCCGCCCTCGCCCGGCCCGAAATTAGCGCAGAGATGGCCAATGGCATCCGGCTGGCAGGGTTTGAAGTGGGGCAGGTTAAAAATGGAAGGGTACCGGTTACGCTGGTGTGGCAGGCAACCGCCACCCCAGCCAAAGATTATCTCATTCGGATTAGCGTCCGTGGCGATAACGGGCAAGACGCCGGCGGCTGGCTTGGACACCCAATTGGGGGAAGATACCCCACCCGCGCCTGGGACAAGGGTGATATTTTGCGCGATACCATCCCGGTGCCCATCCTGGCCAATGCGTCGGGCAGCGAACTACACCTTACGGTTGAGCTGCTCGATACCACCGGTCAGGCGCTACCCCCCCCCACCCCGCTGACCTCCGTGTCCCTGCCCGCAGCCGGCGGCGCTCCGGCGGCCGCCCGTCCCGGCCAACTCCGCGCCGACGGCCTGCCCGCTGATGAGCCATTCACCTATCGCAGCACGCTCACTTTTGTGGTGCCCCCAAACGCCGGCCCCACCCTTGTTTCACCCACCGGAAAGCTTTTTGCCCCAGAGCAAACCCATCCCGGCGCTGATAAAACCATCGCTCACTTTATTGTCGGCGCCAACTGGCCCGGCGGAGATTACCAGCTAACCGGCATATCCGAGCCGGTCACGGTTTCCGTATCCAACCGGCCCCGCCAGTTTGAAGCTCCGCCGGTGCAGTACCGGCTTGATGCAAATTTTGCCGATGCAATTACCATACTGGGATACGATTTGCCCCGGCGCCGGGTTGAACCGGGCCAGAGCTTTCCGCTTACGCTGCACCTGCAAGCCAGGCGCACTCTGGGCAAAAACCTGGCTATTTTTAACCACCTGCTCGACCGCGATGCTGCGCAGCGGGGCGGCGTTGACCGCATCCCGCAAAATTACTATACCACCCTGCTCTGGGTTCCCGGCGAAATTGTATCCGACGAATATGTCGTACCGGTTGACAGCAACGCCCCCCCCGGAATTTACCGGCTGGATGCCGGCTTTTACCCCACCGACGCGCCCGCTTTCTCACTGCCGCTTTTTGTCAACGGGCAGCCCATCGATAAAAACAGCGTCGCCATCGGCCCCATAAAAGTGGGCGGCCCCCCGCCCGGCGTAACCACCAGCACCCCGGCGCCGCAATTCCCCCTCGGTCAACCCTTTGGCGACCAAATTACGCTTTTGGGGTACGATTCTCCGGCAGCCGGCAGTCAGCCGGGGGTGGTCGAGTTAACCCTGTACTGGCAGGCAGATACCATTCCGTCTGCCGATTACACCGTGTTTGTTCACATACTTGATGCGCAGGGCAATCTTGTGGCTCAGGCCGACAGCCCTCCTGCCGGCGGAATCTATCCCACCAGCTTGTGGGACCCCGGCGAAATCATCGTGGACAAACGCCGGCTGCCGGAACTTCCCCCCGGTAAACACAAAATCCACGTGGGCCTCTATCGGGCCGACACCGGCGCGCGTCTTCCGGTGGCAGAATCGCCCGGCGACTCGGTGCAATTGCCGGCGTCTGGCCTCAGCAATTCGCAATAAAGGTTCCAGAGTTGTTGTAAGGCCGGCCGGCAAAACGCACAAGTTCAGTGAACCCGTTCCGTCAACAAATGTTAAACGAATAAACGAATATTCGTTTATTCGTTGGCTATTCGTTGACGCCAAAGCAGGTAAGCTATTTCTGCGGACTTTACAATAGCCCTGATAAATCTTCAATTTAAGTTGACCGGTTATCTGGCTTTATGTTATACTGGGATACCTTCTCTACCCCGACCATCGATTTTGTCTGAACACACAAAACAACCCTGCTATAGAAACACCCCAAAAAATTATTGAATAAGCTCTAAATTTACCCTGATGAAGTTGAGTTTAATTTCATCAGGTTTTTTGTTGCTTGCGGCCTGTAAAATTTGACAAAAGAACATTTGTTCGTAAAATTAAGAATATGGATATCCGTGAAAAAGTTGAGGTCTTGGGACGGGCCGCGGCACTGGATTGTGAAGGCCCGCCGGTGCTCAATCGAGAAGGCCAAAAAGCGCAATTTGTCAGGGACAGTCGAGTATATGTCACGCATCCCCAGCGGGGAAAAATCCCGGTGATGCGCATTATGCAAACCAGCGCCTGCGAAAAAAATTGTTTCTACTGCCCCTTTCAGGCGGGCAGCAATTTTCGCCGCGTTTCCTTTAAGCCGGAAGAGTTGGCCCAATCCTTTGACCAGATGCAGCGCAAAAAATTGGTGGACGGCCTGTTTTTGAGCAGCGGCGTCGTCGGTAGCGGCGTAAAATCGATGGACACCATGCTGGACACGGTGGACATTGTGCGGCGCAAATATCAGTACAGCGGCTACGTGCATCTTAAGGTGATGCCGGGGGCGGACCCGGCTCAAATTAAAAGAGCAGCCCGTTTAGCCGACCGTCTCTCTATCAATCTGGAAGGCGCCAATGAAAAACGGCTGCCCGCCCTGGCTCCCAAAAAAGATTTTTTGAAAGAGTTGCTGCCCCCGCTCTATTGGGTGCGTCAAAACCAGCACACGTTTGAACCCTGGGTTAAGCGCCCCAGCCTGACCACCCAGTTTGTGGTTGGCCCCTCCGGCGAAACGGACCGGGAGTTGCTGTCAACGGTTTTTACGCTGTACCGGCAGGCCAATTTATCACGGGCTTATTATTCGGCCTTTAATCCCATTAAAGGAACGCCCTTTGCAGAAAAAGAAAAAACCAACCCGCTGCGGCAACACCGGTTGTATCAGGCGGATTGGCTGCTGCGCTTTTACGGCTTTCAAATGGAGGAGCTTCCCTTTGATGCTGCCGGCAAGCTGCCGTTATCAACTGACCCTAAAATGGTTTGGGCTAAAAAGCACCTGCGCCACCATCCGCTGGAAATTAACCGGGCCGCGCGAGTTGAACTGCTTCGCATTCCCGGCATTGGCCCCAAACTGGCCGAGGCTATCCTCTCTGCCCGCAAACAGGGGCGCATTTCCACATTAAATCAATTGCAGCAGTTGGGTATCTCTGCTCAAAAGGCGGCCCCATTTATTCTGTTGCATGGTCACCGGCCAGATTTTCAGTTGCAATTTCCCGGGGAATTTGGTAAATAACAAATGACGGGTTGCCCCGCTCTCAAGGAATACCGCCAAAATTAACCGCAAAGAACGCTGAGTATGCAAAGGTTTTTATCTATTCTCTGCGTTCTTTGCGGTTAATAATGGGGTTATATTTGTAACAACACCTTACAGGAACTACTCAACGGCGTACAACAAAAAAACTGCCTATTGCTGGTAGTAAGCCGCCACGTTTTGCAAATGTTCTTCGTAGGTTTCTGCAAAAATGTGTTCCCCTCCCTCGCAACCGGGCCGGCGACACACAAAAAACATGTAGTTTGTCTGGGCGGGTTTCAACACCGCCAGAATTGATTCCAGGCTGGGGTTGGCGATGGGGCCGGGGGGCAGGCCGGGGTACAGGTAGGTATTATAAGGGTCGTCGACTGCCGAATATTCATCCAGCGACACCGGTGATTTCCACCACTGGTTGGCGTCTTCCTGGTAGCCCATAGCGTACTGTACGGTGGGGTCGGCCTGCAAATATTGCTGGGCCGTGTGCGAACTGAGCCGGTTTAAATAAACGCTGGCGACCAGCGGGCGCTCTTTATCCAGCGCTACTTCTCGCTCTATAATGGAGGCCAGAGTTAACGCCTGGTACAGGGTTAGCCCTTGCTGCCGGGCCAAGGCCTTGGCGTTGGGGGGAAGCTGCCGGGCCATATTGTCCAGCATCAGCTCAATCAACTCTTCCGGCGTTGAGTTTTCCAGCAAATAATAGGTGCCGGGAAAAAGATACCCTTCGTACGATTGGCCGGAGGGGCGGTTGGACAGGATAAAATGATCTACCCTGCTTCCGCGTGCTGCCACCCGATAAAACCGGTTGGCATCCATTACCCCGTTTATATGCAAACTTTGCGCCACCTGTTCCAGCCGCCAGCCGGGGAAAATAGTTACCGTGGATTGTGCGGAACGGCCGCCGTAGAGCGCCTCCCCAATTTGTCGCATACTCAGGTTGCGCCGAAGCTGGTAATCGCCGGTTTGGAGTTGGGTATCGATCTCATTGTAATGGAGCAGGTCTGTAAACAGTTGGGCATCGCTGATTAAATCCATTGCTTGCAGCTTTTGGGCCACGGCCTCGGCTGTTTCCCCCGTTGTCACCGAAAAACTGAGCAAGCCGGGGTCGGCAGAAAAGGGAGAATTTATTTCATCAGCGCGAGTCTGCAACTGCGCAGACAACGCGTTTCTTTCCGAATCAAATAAAAACCGGTCGATCCAGGGGCGGGGGGGGCCAATACTGATATTTGAAGCATCACCAAAACTAATCCAGCTTTCTCCTTGAATGGTTGCAAAGACAAACACCACGGCCACCGTGCCCGCCAGTAAAAGCGTGACCTTAATTAAAAAATGCAGGAAAGAAAATATGGTTCTCATTTGATCCGCAATGTGAACAAACTTTATGTCAATTGTATCACATTTTTCCGGTTCGTGGGAATTAAATTTTTAAGTGCCTTCAAAATGAGACATCGTATCAAATTATGTGCTTGAATTTATTGAACTCGGATTGGCAGGAATTTACGGATTTTTTTCTGAGACAGACGAATTTTGTGGCTTAATTCGACGAGACCAATCCGCGTTTTCCTGTAAATCCGCGCTTCTGAAGCACATAGGCAGAAAAAGTGGCCGGCAGAAAATTCAATTTCAATAAGATTGCAACCATATTCTTTGTTTTACGTATAGATCAACAGACAACATTTAAGAAAGTTTTATGGAGGTAATTTAATGAGTTTAGTTGGAAATATCATCTGGCTTGTTTTTGGTGGATTTTTTGCCGCAGCAGGATATATAATTGGTGGTTTGGGAATCTGCTTAACAATCATCGGTATTCCATTTGGCATCCAATCGATTAAACTTGGGATTGCCGGCCTGGCACCTTTTGGTAAAGAATTAGTTTCAAACCCGGATAGCAACAGTTGTTTGCACATAGTGTTTAACCTTATCTGGTTGGTGTTGTTTGGCTGGGAAATTGCCTTAGTGCATCTGACCTCAGCCGCAATCCTTGCGCTCACGATTGTGGGAATTCCCTTTGCTATCCAGCATATCAAGCTTATCCCTCTGGCACTGTTCCCGTTTGGAATGCAGTTGCGTTAGCACTGTAATATTAGTGATCGAAAAAGGACGGTATTGCCGACGTCGCAGGTTCTGCCCCAAAAAGAGGGGCATAGCATATCCTGAATTCAGCGATGACCACCAGACTGCGCAAACACCGTTCAAAACAGAAAAAGCCTCACCGCTGGGTGAGGCTTTTTTGATGGCGTGTCACACCGCAGCCCGATCACGCGACTTGCGGTGGCGCAAAGCAACCGGGAGAAAGAGGGCCTATTGTCAGTACCGGCCGGTGGCCCGGCGCCGGCGCAAGACACGTCCCAGAGCAATCGTTCACCCCCTGACCTTGACCATTAGGGAGTGCGGTCGCCCTCACGAGGAGACGCGAAGCGGGGGGTGGGGCTGAAATCCTTGAACCCAAAAATTCTTTACAGATGAGACAAGATTTTGACTCACGGATACAAGAAAACACGGATGAAAATAAATAAAATTGGGTCTTTGGTATTTTCCGTGGTGTAGCGGCAGGTCTTGTGCCTGCTCTGGGCAACCACAAGGGTGCGCCACTACATATTGGGGTACGCCCAGCGCACGGCAATTTCTAAAGAGGCATAAATTACTTGTCGGTTTGAGACGAAGCTTCGTTAGACGGTTACTTTTCAACTGTCTTCTGAATTTGCCACGCAAAATTCAATGATTGCTACGGCCCCATTATCATTAGCCAGGCGCACCTCGCCGTCAAGGTTGTGATGCACAATTTGGCTTATCAATTCAAAGCCAAAATGATGTGTTCCTGAGGGGAATGATAACACCGATTCCGGGTAACCCGAGCCATTATCCTTAAATTCATATTGAATGATATTGCTGTCCAAAGACACCTGCACCCTAATTTCAAACATTTCTTTTACGTGCGGAAGGGCGTGTTTTACAGTGTTGGTTACCAGTTCGTTGGTTATCAACGCCATATCGTGGGCCTGGTCTGCCGTTACCCAAACCGTCGAAGGCAAGACTTTTACCGAGACATATTTATCCGGCGAGAGAACCTTTAAAGAGGTGTTGATGACCCGACTGGCTAATTCGCTTAGCGGCAGAGGCGACCAATCGCTGGTTGATAGCAGATTGTGGACCGTAGCCAACCCCTGCACATGATTCATGACGTCTTCTGTAATGGCCTGATAGCTGGCGTGCTCTTCGGTTGTTAACCGGCTCCGCTTTAAATGAAGGATACTTTTAATGACCGCCAGATTGTTTTTTACCCGGTGATTAATTTCACGCAACAAAACCGATTTTGATTCAGCCTCTTGCTGCGATTTTTCGTAGCGTTTGGCATTTTCAATTGCTCTTCCGGCGGCTTCGGCCAACGACTCTAACAGGGCCTGGTCAGATTCTCCAAACCGCTTGGGAAGCGTATCTACAATTTGCACAACACCAACCACATTTTGCTTGCCGCGCAGCGGCACGCTTAGTATGGAGCGAATTTCAATGCCAAGCTGCCGGTCGATGGTCTTAAAATGGCGAGACTCGGCCCGGGTGTCTGACACAATTATACTTTCGCAACGTTGGGCAACGGTGCCAACAATGCCCTGCCCCAATGGTAGTCGCCAGCCCAGCATCACCTCACGGTGAACGTCGGTGGCCCGCCAGCAGACAATCTCATTGGCTTGCCGGTCAATCAGCCACACAGAATAGGCGTACACATCAATCATACTGTGCAACTCATCCAGAATGGTAACGACTACCTGGTCGGTATCCAGGTTAGAATAAAATACCTGGCTGGCCCTATTAACCAGCGTCAATTCCCGGTTGTATTGTCGCAACTCAGCTTCTATTTGCTTTTGTTCCGCAATTTCGTGCTTAAGCTGCGTATTGGTGACAGCCAATTCCAGAACTTTCAGCTTCTTAAAATCTTCTACCTGTTCGGCAGAAAGCGGTGCTTCAGTTGGAGTTTCTGCCGGCGGCTCCCGCAGGGGGAAAGCAGCATCGCCATCGCCGGCGCTAAAATAGCCAATGGTAATAGCGCCCAATAACTGGGCCACCTTTGATTGCGGCAGCGGAACAGGAAAATTTTGCAGCAATTTCTCGGTTAAGATTCTTTGGGAAATTGGCAGCAACGCGGGTTGAGTATTAGCGCAGGCATCAGTTGCCAACTGAACGCCAATTGCTTGAGCCTTATCATTATCCAAAATTTCTGCGGATAACAAATCGATAATTTCTTCCGTTAAGTTGGCAATTCTTCCGCGCAGTTCTACAATTTGAGCAGTTTTGCACTCGGTAGTAACAATTGCAAAAAGCCAATCTTCGGCAATGGCCGAAAAATACTCCAGCATCTGCTCGTCTTGGGGCCGCTCCTTTAAGCTCATTAGTTACTCACAGATAGGTTTCGCGCGGTTTGTCAGGATTCTAAACAGTTCGAATTGATATAAAATTATTTCAATTTTATTGCATATACTGTAACATATGTTTTTTTACTGTGTCGATTTACCCAACAATACGCAATCCTACGCTAAGCCAACGATTTTTTCGTTGGAAAGATGGGGGTTAAAAAACAGGGAAATCAAGTCTAACTCTGCTACAATTGAAATGCAAATTTTGCAGTTTCGCAAAACCCGGCAGGTTACAAGTGACCGGCACTTAAAATATAGATACAGGTCTACTTTCAGTGGCCCTAAAAGTGCCGGTCACTTTAATTTGCCTGATGACTTTTGCAGTAT
>CAYWSS010000017.1:0-19846 GCA_964460505.1 uncultured Caldilineaceae bacterium
GCGAAATGTTTTGCCCTTACCTCTTTTTTATCACGCCGGGGCAGGCTGGGGGGGCTGCCGGCTCCATTGATAACCCTTCCATTTGAGCCATAACCCGCAAGGCCTTAAAGGAGGCTTCGTCATCAACCTTTACAAATGCCCCGCCATGATTCAAAATTAAATTGCGCAGGTAGGGATAAGCCGGCCCCGGATTGCCGGTGGATAGAACATTGATAATGCTGGTGGGGTGGTGGACCACTTCGGCAGTTTCCAGCCCTTTTTCAAAGCTGTTTACCATCGGCGCGCAGCCGGACGTTTGCACAATGGCAATCTTGGGAATTTTGTTAATCAATCCCATTTCGTACAACTCATGAAAGCCACGCCAGACGCCAATGGGGCCCATCCCGCCACTTACGGCTTGAATGTACCAATCCGGCGCGGCCCATTTTTTACCCTGAGTTCTGCCAAGCTGTTCTGCGGTTTCAAAGGCCAGGGTTTTCATAGCCTCTCTGGCCGCAATCGATTTTATACCTTTATCCAGAAACAGGTTTCTGTGTTTGGCAAACTTGGTGGCAACCAGCTTGGTGTTATCGTAAGTGCTGGACACCTTGATGACTTCTGTCCCGTACAGGGTTACCTCCCGCATTTTTTCGTGGGGGACGTTGCTGTCTAAAAACGCCCACAACTTCATTCCAGAGCGGGCGCAGTAAGCGGAATAGGATATAGCCACGTTTCCGGTAGAGGCCACAACAAGCTCGTGTACATTTTCTTCTTTGAGCGCAGAAATTGCCAGCGATGCTTGCCTGTCTTTAAAGGATGCCGTTGGTCCTTGCCGTTCGTCCTTAATATAGACCTGTTCGTGTCCCAGCATTGAACCCAGATTTCCTGTATGATGCAGCGGGGTCCAACCTTCGCCCAGAGAAACAATGTGCTTTTTCTCAAGCAGCGGCAGCAGCTCCCAGTAGCGCCACATAGTGGGGTCTCTGTTCGATAAATCCCGCCGCCACACTTCGGCAGTGTCTCTTAAGTTGTAAACGGGGTCAATCCATTCACCGTTACAGTTGGGGCAAGTCCCGGTGAGGTTTTTATATTTGTCTGTAAATCCACAGGTGCTGCATTTAATCGAAAAACTCTTTGACACAAATCCACTCCGGTTTTTAAGCTGAATTTTTGGCAAGAGATGACTCTTCTTGTTTTTTCAGTTGGGCCAGGGCGTGGCTGACATCCGCCAGTAATTCCTGTTCGGTAAAGATGCCTTTTCGCAGTAACACCTCTACCTGCCCGGTCAGGCGCTGTTGCTCTTCCTGATTAAGGTCTTCTGCGCTGACAATGATAATGGGAATATTCCGGGTTTCTTCGTTTTCCTTTAGGGCCTCTACCATGGCAAAACCGTTCATCTCCGGCATATTCAGGTCCAAAATGATAAGATTCGGGCAATGATTGGCTACCATCTCCAGCCCCTCAATTCCGTTACCGGCTTCGTAGACGGTGTAATTGGGTTGGGCTTCTAAAATTCGGCGGGTAAGCAAAATGTCGTCGGCTTTGTCATCAACCACCAATACTTTTACTTCTTCATTCTGTTCAGTATTTAGTCGCCGTAACGCCTCAAGAAGTTCATCTTCTACAATGGGTTTTACCAGATAGTTGGAGGCCCCCAGCGAAAATCCCCTGTTTTTATCGCTGATAATGCTACAGATAATCACCGGGATATTTTTGGTAAACGCATCTTGCTTGAGGTCTTTGATAACGCTCCACCCGTCTTTTTCCGGAATGATGACATCCAGCAGAACGGCAAACGGGGCGTACTGTTTTATCTGCGAAACCGCGTTTTTGCCGTTGCTGATGCCAATAACTTCGTAATTTTGCTGTTCCAGATAACGCTTGTAAAGGTTAATTACGGCCGGGTCGTCATCTATGGCTACCACCAACCGTTTCTTGTCGCTTTGCGAGAAATCTTCCACCACAGAGTCACCAGAAAGATTGGCCGTTTTAGACGGTGGCAACGTGGGAATGGAGAAGCTAAAGGTTGTGCCGTAGCCCAGCCGGCTTTCCACCCAAATTTCACCGTGGTGCATTTCTACAAAGTGGCGGCTAATTGGCAGCCCCAGGCCGGTCCCTCCGGCTTTTCGGGTGGTGCTGGCATCAACCTGGGTGAATTCTTCAAAGATGTGGGTTACTTTTTCTTCGGGAATTCCGATACCCGTGTCACTGACGCTGAAGATTACGCGACTACCCTTAAGTTGAGCCTGGGTAATTATTGCGCCTTCGTCTGTAAATTTACAGGCGTTACTGACCAGGTTAAGTATAATCTGCCGAATACGGGTTGGGTCTGCCCAAATCATAGGCAGTTCTTCGGGCACTTCTTGCTTTAGCATCACTTCTTTATCCTTAACCAGCGCAATTGCCGTGGACATAACCGTCTTAACAATTGGAGCAACCTCAACCTCTTCAAAGTTAAGCTCCATCTTTCCGGCCTCAATTTTAGACAGGTCCAAAATGTTGTTGATGAGGCCCAAAAGGTGTTGGCCGCTGTTATGAATTGAAGTCAGGTCGGCCTTTTGCAGTTCGGTTAGCGGGCCATCAATGCCTTTAAGAATCACTCTGGAGAAACCAATAATTGAGTTGAGCGGCGTTCTTAATTCGTGGCTCATATTGGCCAGGAACTGGGTTTTGAGCTTATCAATTTCTTTGAGTCGGGCGGCGGTTTCCTGCTGCTCTTTAAACGCTCTGGCGTTCTGAATAGCCACGGCAAGCTGCGCAGCCAGCGTTTCCAGGGTAGAAATGTCTTCATCGCTAAAGGCGTAGGGTTCGGTGCTTTGTACATCCAGCGCCCCAATCAGCGATGCGCCAACCTGGAGCGGAATACCCAGTTGGGCCTGGGTGTCCGGCAATAATTCGTTGCGGTAATGCGTAATTTCAGAATCTGAGTCGTCGGTGTTACGGGCCACCACCGGTTTGCGTTGGGCTGTCGCCTGCCCAACAACGTTCAAGCTGCCAATGGGTTGCTTGTGTTTCATTGCCAGCAGCTTTTCACCGGCTTTGCCCGTGCTTTTGTGCAGTATGGCATAGGTGCCAACATCATCTATCAGAAAGATTTGGACATGGTAATATCCAAATCTTTGCTTGATAAGCTCAACGGTGCGGTCCATCACCTCATCCTGATCCAGAATAGATGTGGCCACCCGCCCCACATCGGAGCTGGTTTGCAGCAGCACCGCTCTGCGGCGGGTTTCTTCAACGAGCCTGCGGTTTTGCAGGGTAATCGATAGCTGGTCGGCCATAGCCATGGCCAGGTTCATTTCCCGCTCGGTAAATTTGTGGATGTCCCCCACAGAATCTGCGCCCAACGCGCCAATCACTTCATCGTTGATGACAATGGGCACCAGCAGCAGCGAGGTGATATTGCCGGCCAGGTTCATTTCCCGTACTTTTGCCACCAGGGGGTCAGTGGCCATATCTTCAACGGCCACCGGTTGTTTGGTATCGATGAGTTTTTTGTAGGAGAGGTTGTCTGCCACCGGAAATTCGATGTTGGGGTCTTCTACGGCTTTGTTGTTACGGTATAAAGCATACAATTTTCCAAATTGTTTGTTGTCGTTAAAGAGCAAAACACCGCCCTGGGGCAGCCCCAGCGTATTGAGCATTTTGCCCAATACCGTGTAGAACATGTCTGTTTCGGTTTCGGCAGTAACCAGCAAACGCCCTACTTCGTACAGGGCTTCAGCTTCCTCACGGGCAATTTGCGATTGTTCAAACAGGCGGGCAGCCTCAATAGCCTGGGCCGCCTGACCGGAAACAGCCTCAACAATGTCCAGCAGGTCTTCATCCCACAACTCGGTTGCCGTTTTTTCGGGAACATCAAAATCGAGTGTGCCGATAACAGACTGACCGTACAGCGTTAGCGGGGCCACCAGGGTAGACGCGCCACTTTTGCCCGCCGGGTCCGGACGGGCCAGGGAGTCTTCATCTTGAGCAGTTGTTCCGGTTAGGTCACTGCTGTTGGTTGATGAGGGGGTTGCCGGGATAACCACAGCCTGTTTATTTTCAACCACCTCTTGTATATTGGGGTGGAGTGATGCCGCGTCTTTAACAGATGCAGGCTGCTCTGTTTCCGTTAATTCAAACCCCTTTGTGGCTTCCCGCTCTGTCAGATAGATGTTCCACTGGTCCATCAGATAGTGTTGGTGCAGCTTGCTGACTTCATCTAATGCCTTTTTTGAGTCCTGATAGGCCCGGGCCGCTTCAATGGCGTTGGCTAACTGGTTGGCCATCGATTGCAGCACCGTAATGTCGCTCTGGCTAAAGGCGCCCTGTTTTCTGCTTTGCACATCCAGAGCGCCAATAACGCGCCCCTGCGCAATTAAGGGCAGGGCCATTTCTGAGCGGGTTTCAGGGAGCAGCGGATTGTTGAAGTGGGTGGCATCGGTCCCCACATCAAGCGCAATTTTTGGTTTACCGGTGCCGGTGGCGGTGCCCACAATACTTTTACCGCCCACTTCCAGTTTGTGTTTCATATCCAGCATCTTTTGACCAATTTCGCCGGTAGAAGCCTGCACCGCCGCATAGCGCCTATATTCGTCAACCAAAAAGATTGAGGCGTGGTAAAAATCAAAGCGTTCTTTGATGAGGTCTACCCCCTCAAACAGCAGCGTGTCTAAATCCAGGTAACCGGTGGCGGCTTGAGAAATATCGGCGGCGGTTTGAAGCTGCCAGGCCCGGTATTGCGCCTCATCAAACAGCCGCCGATTATCCAGCGCCCCGGAGGTTTCACGGCTAATATCTTCGTACATTCGAATGTGTTTAGGAGCAAAGGGGGTGTCGGTTTGGTTGCCAATCAAGATAAAGCCGCCTACATCTTTTGCTATCCAGATTGGCACGGCCACCAATACCTTAATTTGCATCATCATCAAAAGCTGGCGCAACGTTGATGAAAAGCGGTCATCTTCGACACCGTTTTTTGATGTTACGGTTAGCCCGGTTTTTAGCAGCGGCACCAAATCCAAATCTTCCGTAGAGAGGCGCGACCCTACCTCAATGGAAGGCCATGCTTGTCTGGGGTTGTCCCACAGGGCTGCCAATTCCAGTTCAATGCTGCCTTCAAGCTGGTCGTACATAAAGATGGCCGCGCCCCGGTCAGGATTGGTGGCGGCAATGGCCGTCAGGGTCTGCTCGAAAATGGTATCGGCGGTATCGGCGCTAAGTAATTGGTGTCCAAGGGTTGACAGCACTTCGGTGTTGCGCAGGTTTTCCTGAGTCTCTTCTACCAGTTGCAGGTTTTGTACCACAACCGCCGCCTGGCCGGCCAGCGTGGAAATTTGATTAACAGTGTTAACGGCAAAGGTGTACCCTTTAGTTTGGCTGGCTAACAGTAATGCGCCCAGCCAGTTTTTTCCTACCGTTAGCGGAATGGATAAAATGGCCCGCGCACCGTTAAAGTTTTGCTTGATATTTTTCTGTTCCGTGGCGTTAAGCTGGTCGTAGTAGATTTCTATTGGGGCAGAGGGCTGCATCTTTTTGAGAATACCAAAGCCATCTGCAGTTAAATGGGTAGCCTCCTGGGTTACTTTGCTTGATGTTTTGTGCCACGCCGCTGAAATATCCAGCCCGCGTGGCGCGCCGGCGCTGTCAAATTGGTTGATCAGGCCAATAGACAGGTAGTTAATTTCGACGTCAACCAGATTATTTGCCATAACGGTCAGGATGTCATTTATGGTTTGCGTGCTGTTAAACCCTCTGGTTACGTTGTAGAGCAGTTCTGTTTCGTGCAAGACAATGTTTGTCTGGCGCAGCAGCCACGCATTTTCCAGCGATGCGGCGGTCTGGATAGCTACCGATTCAAAGGTGGCAATTTGCTCCTGAGCAAAGCCGTCTGAGACGTTATGATACAAACTAAGCACTCCTTGCAAGGTACTGCGCTGCGAGAAGAAGGGGACACACACAATGGTTTGTACGCGCTCTGCTCCGCCGGTAATGGCCGATGGCCAATTAATGGCCAGATGATTGGCCTGGGTGATTACCGCCAACTCCTGTTTGCTTAGCGCCAGGGCTTCGTGGGTATTAGATACAACTATTTGCGCCAGCTTTTCCTGAGACAGGCTGTGACGTTCGGGGATGGTGGAGGCCATGGATACAAATTCATCGCCGTCGGTGATGTAGAGTTCGCCGTCGGTCGCGCCAATTCTGGGAATAAACCCCATCACAACATTTTGAACTTCGCCCACAGAGGTGGTGTGGCTGAGGGTTTGCCCCAGTTCGTACAGCAGCGAGGCGCTGTCGCGTTCCAGGCGGGTGGTTTCCAGAAGCCGGTAGTTTTCCAGGGCAATAATCGCCTGGTCGGCCAGGGTTTGGTAGATTCTAACTTCCTGATCGGTGTAAACGTGGGGAGTTCGGGTGTAAATGGAGAGCACCCCTTTGTATTCTGTTCCTAAAAACATGGGCGCAGAGAAGAGTGTGAGTGCCCCTAAATTCTTGAGCGCATATTTTCTGAAGGCATCGTCCATGCGCTCATCCTGATTTTCGGAACTGCGGAGGTCCAAAGAAATCAGGGGGTGAAACGGAGGTTTGGCAAAGGTTCTGACCAGGGAAAAATTGGTGGTTGAAAATCTTGTGCCAACGGGTATCTGTTTACCGGGGTCTTTGTCCCAACTGGCGGCAATGGTTGTGCTTTCAAGTTTGCCGTCTTTGCCGCGGTCAATCAGCGAAATACTGACCCGATCAATATTGTATGATTTTACCGTTTCGAGAATGATATTAAAGATGTCATCTACGCTTGTGCTTTCAACCATTCTACGGCTAATATCGTACAGTTTTTGGGTATTTTCCAGAGACACTTGCGTCTGTTGAAACAGTTGCGCGTTTTCAATGGCCACCGTAACCTGCGAGATAATTGCTCCGGCAAGCTGAAGCTCATTATCAGAATAATCGTGTTGTTGCTTCAGGTGCTCCACTTCCAAAATTCCAACCAGCTTGCTTCTAACGATAAGCGGAAACCTGATAGCTGTCTGGATGGCCCCCCTGTCGTTTTCGGCCATCGCGGTGCGGGTATTCTGGTTCAGGGTTTGGTCATCCAGATGTTGGATAATAATGCCCGGATTCTTGAGCATGTTTTGAAGCGACGGTAAATCATCTATGGCCGACGAACGACTATCCGTGACTGTGGCCAATTTATTGTTTTCGGTGCGGGCTTGAGCCACAATTGTTTCAAAGTGGGTTCTGGCCTGGTTAAGCAGAAGCGCGCTGCAATAATCGGCGTTGAGATAGTTGATGGTGTGGCTGGTAAGAATTTGGTATATTTGTTTCAGGTCAATTGTTTCGGTTAGTTGGCGCGTGGCTTCAAAAAGAATGGACAGTTCGTTGGTTTGCTCCTGGGTTTGCTGCAACAGGCGCGAGTTTTCTATAGCCAGCGCCACTTGAGAGCTAACCTCTTCTAACAGGTTGATGTCATCAGCGGTCCACTCAGCCTGGTTATCTGCCAGGTTTTCTAACCCCAATACACCAATAGTTTCGTCGTGCAACTGAATAGGGGCTACCAACTTTATGTCGCCGTTGCTTTGCAGGGTGGTAATGCCTGCTTGCTCAGCAAACTCCAAATCTGATAGCTGGGGGATGCTTTCTGTTTTGATAATTGCAGATTTGTCGTACTCGTACCCCACCGGTTTGGTGAACTCTCCGCGTTGCTGTTGTTGCTCAATTTTATCCTGATATTGCAGCGTGTACAGCGTTCTTATTTCCTGAATGCTGTCTTCCAATTGCTTGATTTTGCGGTTATTTCTCATGGTGCCGGCGAGCGAATTAGCCAGGCTTGAGAGAAAGTCAATGTCGGAATCAGGAAAGGAGTTGGGGTTGGAACACTGAACCCGGAGCACGCCCAGATTTTCCTGCCCAAATTGCAACGGAACTGCTACTTCAGAACCGGCGGCGGCAGGTTGGTTATCAGTAACAAAATATGAATAAGGCCCATTCTCAACATCGGCAATATAAACAGGAGAGCTTTGCCTGACCGTATCGTTAATGATGTTACTCTCTTCCACAGAAAAGATGTCTATAGTCTGGGTCACAGGCTTGGTGCCTGCACCTGCCTCCAGATAAAGCCACACATCCTTGCCGGAGATGGAGAGCTGGTAAATTTGCGCCGCCTTATAATCCAGCGGATCCAGAAGGAAGTTCAGCACGGTTTGCAGAATTTTTTCTGTAGAATTGCCGGAGGCAATGAGCTGATTTACCGCCTGCATTACCGTCAGTTGATGCACCTGTGTCCGGTGGATGTTTTGTGTTACAGTTGCCCCGTTACTTTTACTCATTACCCGAACCTCCCTTAGGCATCTGTTTGGGGTTTAAGCTTTTTCCGTTGCTTTTTTGAGAAGATACCAGTTGAATATAAGCTCGTTTGCTGCTAATGGCATCGCCTACTTCTTTTACGGTAGTTTGCAGAATGGTGTCCAAATTGGTAGATGCCCTGACTTTGGTGGTGATTTCTTTAATCATCGCTTCGCGCCGGGCGCGCCGTTGGCTGGCCTCGTACCGCTGGGCGTTATCTATGGCCAACGCTGTCTGGTTGATAAATGCCTTGAGCAGCCTGATTTGAGCATTAGAGATGTTAGTTTGGCTGCTTTTGTTGAAGCCGGCTTCAACCAGCCCAATATTTTCCCGGCGCAGGGTTACCGGGGTAAACAATCTAACCCAATCGGCATGTCCCTCTTGCTCAAAAACTTCGCGGTTAAAGCGGTCATCCCAACCGGTGATAATTTCGGTTTCTCCGGTTCTGACAATATCGGCCATAATGTCTTTGCTGTCCAGAGGTTGAACGGACTGGGCTAAATGACTTTTGCTTATGCCAATGCCACCAATCGCCCTTATTTGATTTTGATGGTTGTCTACCAACGCCACCATCAAATATTCAAATTTAAGCTCTATCACACAGGCCCGGAAAAAGATGTCTAAAATTTCGTCCACGTTCAGGGTTGTGGCCAGATTCTGGCTGAGTTGCTGGAGGGCCTGGGTTTCGTTTAGCCGATTGTCTGACTCCTGTTGGGCCAGGGTTACGCTTTCAAACAGCCTGGCATTTGCCAGGGCATTGGCCAACTGGTCTGCCATAGTCTGCAACATGGTTACGTCTTCGTCAGAAAAAGCGCCGCGTTTTATACTTTGCACGGTGAGCGCCCCCAAAGCTTCGTCTCTACTTACCAGTGGCAGCGCCATTTCTGAGTGGGTGTCCGGTAAAATTGGGTTCCTAAAATGAACCGCCTCCTCCCCAACATCCAGGGCAATGCGGGCTTTGCGGTGGGCAATGGACCAGCCAATCATCGATTCTCCCCCAACTTTCAGGCGGTGGTTCCGGGCAAGCTGAATACGCCCGGCCTTGCCGGTTCCGGCTCTGAGCACGGCCCACTCCTGGGCGTCGTCTATCAGGAACATGCCCACGTAATAAAAATTAAAGTGGTCCCGGATGAGATTTACCGAGGTGGTAATCAATTCATCAATATCCAAAATAGAACTGGCGGCCCTGGATATTTCTGCGGCTGTTTCCAGATGCTCGGTGCGATACTGCGTTTCTGCCAACAGTTGCCGGTTTTCTAACCAAATTGCCAACTGGTCGGCCACCACTTGCCCCAACTCAATGTCGCTTTGCAAAAACTCATGCCCTTTGTCAATAGAGCCAACGGCGATAGTTCCGGCAGCGTTATCCCGCATCATCATCGGGATGAACAGTAAGGAGCGAACATTTTCATCCTGCTGCCAGAAGTTTGGGCTGTTTTTGGTCAGCGGGTGACTGAGTACATCTTCTATAATTAATGGCGCGGGGGTTTTAATTAGATGTTTGCCCACAAGGTCCTGATTTGCGGAGAAGGAAAGATTAGATATTGTTGGCGTTCCGTTAACCAGAAGCGTGTGGACCTTGCTGTAATCTTTGGTATGTTCAAACAAAATGATACTGCCGTTTGCCGGTTTTATATTTAGCAGGCGCAGGTATTCGGCCAGCACTGTTTCAAAGATAGTTTGCTGGTTTTTTGCGGTGGCCATAGCGTTGCCAATTCTGTACAACGATTCCGTTCGCTCCAGGGCCCGCAGCAAGCCTTCTTCCGCATGTTTGCGTTCGGTAATATCCTCAGATATACCCAGCAAGTAGGTTGGCTTTCCATCCGGCCCCAGGATTGGCACCTTTTTGGTGTGCAGGATTCTGTCTTTGCCACCTTTTCCAAACAGAACCTCTTCTGGAATATCCAGCAGGGTTTTTGAACTTAATACCGTCTGGTCCTGCTCAATGAAGATTTCAGCCAGTTCTTCGCCAAAAAGGTCCTGGTCGCTTTTACCAATGGTATCTTCTGTGGAGCGTCCGGTCCACTGCTGGTGGATCCTGTTAAAGCGAACATAACTTAAATCTTGCGCATCTTTAATAAATATTCCGCTGGGCAGGTTTTCAACAATGGAGTCGAGGAAGGTTGTGGTTTCTTCCAACTCGGCTGTCCATTTAACCAGGGCTTCCTCTGCATGTTTTCTTTCCGTTACATCGTTGCCAATACACAAAATTTCCGTTACATTCCCGTGGTCATCCGTAATGGCTTTATTTGCCCACGATACCCACACCCGGGAGCCGTTAGCCTTCATATTTTCGTTTTCGTAGTTGGTGTACTCTTCCGGAATGGTGATGATGTTATTAACCAATTGAGTTAAATCCTGACCACTGGAGTCTGATTCCGGGACAACGGTGCCCAATACGGGCTTACCTAAAATCTCTTCCTGACTGTACCCAAAGAAAGTTTGGGCAAATTCGTTAAAGAAGGTGAAGCGCCCGTCTGTATCTATCCGGAAGATGATGCTGTTGGCGTTTTCTACCAGCTCCCGGTATTTTGTTTCGCTGGTACGAAGCTCTGCTTCAATTCGCCTCCGTTCAGTGATTTCCTGCTGGGCTTGCTCAAATAGCCGGGCGTTTTGAATAGCGTTGGCCAGTTGGTCGGCCATGGTTTGCAAAAAGATAATGTCTTCCCGGCTAAAGGCGGCCTGCTCCTCACTTTGAATGGTCAACGCACCAATGGCCTTGTTGTGATATATCAGGGGCAGTGCCATTTCCGAACGGGTATTAGGCAGGTGTGGGCTTTGAAAATGAATGGCATCTTTACCGACATCAAGGGCAATGCGCGGCTGCTTGTTGTAAATACACCAGCCAATCATTGTCTCGTCGTTAATTTTAAGCCGGTAGTTGTTTTCCAGTTGAATGCGCCCCGCTGCCCCGGTGCCCGAGCGGAGAACGGCCCATTTGTTGTCTTCATCATTTAAGAAAGCGCCGGCGTAATATAAATCAAACCGGTCCCGGATGAGGGCCACGGCAGAGTTGAGCAGGGCATCCAGATTTAGCAGCGAACTGGCCGCCCGCGCAATTTCAGCGGCTGTTTCCATTTGGATGGCCCGATACGCCGCTTCTTGAATGAGCCGGCGATTGCTGAGCGCCATGCCGGTCTGGTCTATCATTGCCAGCCAGAAACGTTGGGTTACCTTTTTAAAAATGGTTGGCGCAGTGAAGAAGACCATCACCACCCCAATTTTTTGGCCAATAAAACTGATGGGCAAAACGGCAATTGATTTTGCTTTGGTTGGAGCAAAACTTTCGCGTTCGGCGGCAGATAAACTGGCGCCTGTGGAAACATTTTCAATAAATATTGCCCGCTCTGTGGAAAACAAACGTTGCAGGGGGGAATCCGGCAGAAAAACATTGGCGCCAATAGGGTAGGTGGGTTCATCTTTTTTGTGCCAATTGGCCCGTAACTCTGCCCAGATTGGTTCATTTTGCACATTCTGGATTTGATAAATTGCAATTTCGCAGGGGTCTTGCAGCCGAATCTGGCGGAGCAGGGCATCCAGAATCTGGCGCTCGCTCAGAGAGCTGGAAATCTGCTGGCTGCCTTTGTAAAGCGCCGCTGTCTCCATTAAAAAGCTTTCCCGCTCTGCCTCGTGCGCTTTGCGCTCGGTAATGTCGTTGGTAATACCCAATAAATATTTAGGGTTGCCGGCAGAATCGGGCAGCGGGATTAGCCGGGTATAGGCAATGTGTTCCTGGTTGTCGGCCCAAATTGTTTTGTCTTCATATTCAAAAATCTGGTTGCTTTCCAAAACCTTGTTGTCTCGCCGGTAAAATTCGTCAGTTAACTCCGGCGAGAAATAATCCCGGTCAGATTTGCCAATTAATTCTTGTTCAGAACAGCCAATAACGCCGGCATTGGCCTCGTTCATTTCAAGCCAGATGTGGTTTTTATCTTTGATAAAAATGGGATCCGGGATGTGCTCAATGATTGTTTTCAGAAAGCGGCGGCTGTTTTGAGCATCGCCTAACAGTCGAGTATTTTCAATGGCCACTGCCACTTGCGCCGCCAGCAGCGATAAGGTGTAGAGGTCATTTTCATTAAATGCCTGATGTTTTTTGCTGTGATGCGCCTCTATAGTGCCAATGACGTTATTTTGAAGATTGAGCGGCACGTTTAAGATAGAGGTTGGCGGGTTGCTGCCGTTTTGAGGATAAGGATACTCCTGGCCCAGCGGATGGTGGGGGTAATCGTCTATGAGCAGGGCTTGCTTTTCCTGCAAAACCTTGCTGCTCAGGCCGGCGCCAAACGCTTCGGTTTTGTCTACCTCCATTCCTTTGGGTGGATTGTGGGCAGCATAAACCTGAAATAATTGTTGCTCTTTATCAACCAGGCGTACCACGCAAGATTCTGCATTAATAAGCTTGGTGCTAAGCCTTGCCACATCACCTAACAGAGATTCCAGGTTTAAAGCATTGCCAATTTGAAGGTTAATGTTGTGCAGGTCCACCAGTTGTTCCAGCCGCTGGTCGGCTTCGGCAAAGAGGGCCGTATGCTGAATGGTGTTGGCCAGTTGGTCTGCCAAATGTTGCAGCAGACGACTATTCTTTGGGGTTACATAGTAATTTTCGGCAAAGTGAATGACCAGCGCCCCCATAATTCTGCCTCTGCTGATGAGGGGGACTGCCGCCTCTGCAGCTACGGCATAATCTTCTTTTGAAGCGGATTCCGTTTCTTTCTGGGTAAAGTGTATTTGATGATTTTTTACGGCCCAGCCCACGGGCGTTTTGTCGTTAACCTGGCGACGATGTTTTAGAACGGGTTTGCCGTTGGTCGTGGCTCGCAGTTCAGCCCATTGCCCGTGTTTGTCCAACAAGAAAATATTGACGTGGCGAAATTCAAAGCCGTTTCTGATGAGATTGACTGATACATCGAGCAATTCATCTACATCCAAAATAGAGCTGGCCGCGTCTGAAATAGCGGTTGCCGTTTCCAGCAGAAGCTCCTGATGATTGACCGTTTTAGATAACTCGTCAAACTGGGCGATTATCTGTTCCCATTGACTCTCATAGTCGGCAGATGTGGCGTTACGAAGTTGTTGTATTTGAGCGTGGATATGTTCTAACGTTTTGTTGGCCATAATTAGTTTTCCTCACCCTCAACAGCAACGTCATTAATTGGCGTATCGCCATTTTGTTTTATGCCAATGGGCGTGGTTTCTTGAGCCGGCACCCCCAGCATTATCTTGCCGCGAGAAGTGCCAATGACCTTACCCAGTTCTGTAACCGTTGTTTTCATAATGTCGTTGATATCGGTGGCATTCCTAATCTTGCTGGTAATCTCGCGGATAATTTCCTCGCGGCGCGCCCGTTTCTGAGAGTTGTCAAGCAGGTGCAGGTTTTCCAGCGCCACCACCATTTGTTGAGAAATGGTATTAAAATACCTGAGCTGATTTTTGGTAAATTCCTGTTCTTTGTCTTTGTGCGTTATCAACAAAAAGCCAATTCGGGTGTGGTGGGTAGAAAGAGGTATCACCAGCAGCGCTTCAATACCCATCAAACTTAATGCCTGCCGAAGCGAGTCGGTTAGACGCGGGTCATTTTCCATATCTTCAATTAAGAATGACCCGTGGTGCGGCACTAGCTGCTCTATGGCAAAATCTGCTGCCTTCATCCGGGTGCCGTTGGGGACAGAAGGTGGGCCATTGGCGCTCCACGCTACTTTTTGTTCAACAAAGGGCGTTAACTCTCTGCCTGTTTGTTGGCTGCCGCCATAAATATAAATTGCGGCGGATGAAACTTTGGATCTGGCAATGGCGTCTATGGCAAGCTGGTAGACAACTTTTTCATCACGGGCCAATGAAATGGCCTGGCTTACCTGATACAACGCCTCGGCTTCGGCCAGCGCTTCCTGAGTTTGGGTAAACAGGTTGGCGTTGGCAATGGCGTTGGCCAATTGGTCGGCCATAGTTTGCAGCAGGGTGATGTCTTCGTCTGAAAAGGCGAGTCGTTTGGTGCTTTGAATGGTTAGCGCCCCCATCACTTTATCCCGGCTGATGAGCGGCAGCGCCATTTCAGAGCGAGTATCCGGCAGATTTGGGTTTCTAAAGTGAACTGCTTCTTCGCCTACGTCCAGCGCAATACGGGCTCTTCTGTTTTTAACACTCCACCCAATCATCGATTCTCCGCCAATTTCAAGTTTGTGATTATTGGCCAGTTGAATCTTGCCGGCCTCGCCGGTACCGGCTTTTAGCACCGCCCATTTTTCTTCGTTATCCAGCATAAACAAGCCCACGTAATAGAACTCAAATTGGTCGCGGATAAAATTTACAGAGGTCTCAATAAGCTCATCAATATTCAAAATAGAACTGGCTGCGCGGGACACTTTGGCAGCGGTTCCTAAACTGTCGGAGCGGTGCTGCACTTCCTGGAGCAAGCTCCGGTTTTCTAACCAGATGGCAAGCTGGTCAGCAATAACCTGACCAATTTCAATATCGCTATTGTTAAAGGTGTATTCCGGGCCCGTAGCATCAATAACCAACGTGCCGGTCAGGGTATCGCGCGCCATTAAGGGGATAAACAACATAGCCGTTGCATCTTGTTGACCTCGCGTGCCCTGGTGTTCTTTTGTTAGCGAATGGTCTTGCGGGTTGTCAATAACCAACGGTTTGGGGACTTTAAGCAAATGTTGAAAAACAAGGTCATCGGCTGTGCGCAGAATTAGTTTGGGTTCAGCCGGTTTGTTCGCAATGAATCGGGCATGGGCAATGTTGCAGGCCGTGGTCTTGTTGTGCAGCATGACGCTGCCCTGCGATAATTTGAGCAGCTTGAGGTATTCGCGCAGCACCTGTTCAAAGGTGCTTTTTTGGTCTGTGGCGGTGGCCAGGGCGTCGCTAACCCGGTACAGGGCTTGCGTTCTTTCCAGAGTATCCTGAACTTCATTGAGCAGCCGTTCGCGTTCAACCTCGCGCTGTTTCCGTTCGGTAATGTCTTGAATAATTCCAACCAGATATTCCGGGCTATCTTCACCTTCAGTGAGGGTAAGCGGAATCTTACGCGTAAACAGGGTGCGTGCATTACCTTTAGAATCGGTAATTGGTTCCTCCACCTCCTGGGGTTGCCCGGTCTCAAACATTTTGTCGTCTTGTTCCCAGAAGTGGTCGGCTTCTGCTTTGGGCAGAAAATCGTAGTCGCTGCGCCCCAGCACGTTTTCCTCTGGCTGCCCCAAAATATAGTGACTAAACGCAGTGTTGATCACTACCCATCTATGTTGGCGGTCTTTAATAAAGATCGGGTCGGGAATCTGGTTGATAACTGCCTTCATAAAGGTTTGGCTTTCCCGGGCGCTCTCAAGCAGGCGGGCATTTTCTATGGCATTGGCTGCCAGCAGGGCCACAGAATCGAGCAGGACGATGTCTTTCTCCGAAAAAGTACGCGTGGGGTGGTCGTCGTATATCTCCAGCATACCAATAACCTTATTTCGCAGTAAGATAGGCACCAAAATAAAAGCCGTGCCGCCGTGTTCTCTAAGGTAATCCGCTTCCCAGCCGGAGATATTCTTATCGTTAGCATATATGATAATTTCTTGTTTGGTGGCCAAAACTTTGGGCCAACTCGGAAATTCATCAATCTTGAAGCGTTCGCCGGTATCGTTGCTAAAGTCTGACCCCTCCCTCACGTAATCGCTAATGCAAAAAGCGGTGTTATTGTCTTCCTGCAGGGTTAGCACACATTCGGCCACGTCCAGCATTTGGGCGGTTTCGGATACCAGAATATCGGTGGTGTCCTGCAAGTTTAACGAGCCTCCAATTTTAGTGCCAATGCGATACAACATTGCCTGTTCATGCAGGCGGCGCTGGGTTTCTTCAAACAGTCGCGCGGTTTCAATGGCGGTTGTAATTTGGTCGGCCATAATTTGCAGGGTTTCAACATCTTCATTGGTAAAGGCATTAGCCTCCACGCTTTGCACGTCGAGGGCGCCAATGGTATATCCCCTGGAAGTCAGGGGCAAGGCCATTTCTGAACGGGTGTCCGGCAGAAGCGGGTTGTTGAAGTGAACCGCATCTTTACCTACATCCAGCGCAATACGGGGTTTGGCATGGCGGGTAGCGTAGCCAACAATAGAATTACTGCCTACTCCCAAGCGGTGCGGTCGTTCTACCATGATTTTTCCAACCTCACCGGTAGATGCCTTTACCACTGCCCATTCCCGGGCGTTATCAATAAGAAAGATAGAAACGTGATAAAAACCAAACCGGTCTCTGATTAGATTAACCGTAAGTTTGAGCACTTCGCTCAGGTCGGTTAAGCCCGTTACGGCTTCGCCAACCGTGGCCACGGCCCGTAACTGGTCCGCGCGCCGTTCAGTTTGCTCCAGCAATTGCCGGTTCTGGATAGCAATGGCAATTTGGTCGGCCATAGCTCTGGCCATATCTATTTCACGCTGGCTGAATTCGCGGTGTTCTTTTACCACATCGGCCCCAATCCAGCCGATGGTTTCGCCATGCATAATCATGGGGGCCTGCAAAATTGATTTGACGGGGTCTTGCTGGTTAAAGTCGCTAAATTCCGCCACCTGCGCGTCGGTGGAGAGGTCAGAGGAGGCAAAGGGCTGGCCCGACAGCAACACCTGTTGGTAGGGAATAGATTCATCAACGCGAAATCTTAATCTTGATACGGGCTGCACTTCTCCATCCTGCAAATAGGCCATGAGCCGGCCAAACTGTTTGTCGGAGGTTAATAAAACGATGCCGCCCTGATCCAGGCCCAGGCTGTAGACAAATTCTACCAGCGCCTCTTCTAAAATCTGGTGAAACCCTTCTGCGCCGGCCAGCACCCGACCGGCGCGATACAGGGTCTGGGTTTCGGCCAGGGCATTTTCCGTGCGCCGAATTTGTTTGACGTGTTCCAGCGCCTGAGTGGTTTGATTACACAAGGTGCGGTACAGCGCCAGTTCGCGTTCTGTAAAAATATGTTTGGATTTGTAGGCAATGGTCAGGATGCCAACCACGTGAATACGGGTAATGAGCGGGTTGATAACCAGACTATGAAGCCCCAGTTTATTAAACAGGGTTTTATCTGCTTCTGATAACCTTTCGTCCTTCTCAATATTTTCTGTAACCAGCGTGTCCTGCGTGGTAACCAGTTCCATCAAGGCGGGGTACTCGTTTAGAGAAAACTGATAATTAAGCAGCTTGTTTTTTGCTTTGGGGGCTTTTGGGTCGCCAATAAAGGTGATTTTTGCGCCTGTCGGCAGGTTGTTGCTGCTAAGCCCATGGCAGGTAAAGATTGCGCAATGCTCTGCGCCAAGCACCGTAATACTTTGCACCACCGATCTGTGAATGGCCCGGACCGTTGAGGCCCCTGAAAAATACCGGCTGATATCAAGCATCAGATGGGCTTCGTACAGGCTGTCTTCGATATCTTTTATTTTGTATGCGTTTTCAAGGGCGGTAGAAATATGCGTGGTCAACGTGCCCAGCAGGGTGAGGTCTTGTTTATCAAAATGATTGGGCTCAGAGTGAACAAAGGAGATTGCCCCTTTTAAGCGGCCCTGCCCAATTTTTAGGGGAGCGCAAATTGCCGAGCGGGCTGTAATGATCTGGTCGGGATGTTCAACAGGCAGCCAGCGATCATCGTGTTGGGTATCCAGCACTAATGCTAACTGACCGGTTTGCACAACCCAGGCATCAAGGCCGTCAGCCAAAATGCGGCGGACTAATTCCTGACGTTGCAGGTCATTCAGGTTGTTTCGTTCGGGATAACTGCTTTTTAGATAAACTTCGCCGGTATCGGTTTGGAGATGAATTTCGCCGGAGGTAGCATCTAAATATTTGGCAAAGCTTACAGCCTTTGTAACAATCGTTTCAAAGTCCAGGGCAGTGCTCAACAAAACGCTCACTTCGTGCAATAAATTTGTTCTGTTAAGCGTATCTTTTAGCTTTTGATTAGCTTGTGCGAGCTGCTCTACACGCGCTTCCAGTTGCTTTACCAATGCTTGAGTGGGCTTGCTCATAATTTGGCTCCGACATAAAGAAATTTGATTGTTAATGAAAAACTCACGGGTCCCGCGAGCTGTAATAATCTAAAATAACTGGTTTATAGCTTGCCTTAACTGGGCAAACCCAAATCCCAAACTGATTTGCCCTGCAAAATCTTGATAATTTGGTCAGGGAAGCGGTCGGGGTCTATCGGTTTGCCTAAAAAACCGTCAAAGCCGGCATTTTTTGCTTTTTCCATAGAAACTGAATTGGCATCGGCGGTTACGGCTACCACCCGGGTATTGGTGAAACGGGGATCACTGCGAAGTTTCTTCAGGGCATCGTAGCCATCTTCGTAGGGGAGGTGAATGTCCATTAAAACCAGATCTACCCGGGGCATGGTATCGGCAAATTCTACCACCTGCCAGCCGGATGCTTTCCATTCGTAGCGGCGTACCCCAATAAAGGCCAGCAGCCGGGCAATAAGCACTAAATTTTGCAGGTTGTCTTCTACGACCAACACGTATGCTTCACTAGGGTCAATTGACGCGTTTCTTGCGACGTCAGTGGCAATTGACTGGGCCATTATTCACCTCTCATAAAGTTTTCAATTTGTCCCGGTAATTCGTCAATATCAATAGGTTTAGAGATATAACCATCACACCCCGCCTGAAAAACGCTCTCTCTATCTTTTTTCATAACGTTTGCTGTCATGGCTACTACCGGGATATGAGCAGTTTTTGTATTCTTTTTCAGAGTATCTGTAATTTCGTAGCCGTCAATGTCCGGCAGATTGATATCGGTGATAATCAGGTCCGGCATAGTTTTAATAGCTTTTGAAATTCCTTCGTTGCCGGTTGTGGCCGGAATCACCTCGTATCCCTCAATTTCCAGTACACGTTTGACCAGTGTCATGTTGTCAAAATTGTCTTCAATATATAGGACTCTGGCTTTGCCCATGTTCGGGTTCTCCTTACGTAGCTTTGCTGTTAACCGTTTGCCTGTAGCGTTGCGGAGTGTTCAATTAGATTGTTAAGGTCGTTGTCCAGTAATATTTTTTGGGCCATATCATATAACTGCTCTGCGCGAAAAGGTTTTGTAAGATAACCGTTTATATCTAGCCGGTCTGCCTCTTCTTGTACCTCGCGCGAGCCAAAGGCGGTCATCAGTATTACGCCGATATTTGGATGCAGCGAACGTGCTGTTTCTAACAGGGTAAAGCCGCTTATACCGGACATTCTTAAATCTGTTATCAGTAAACTATATGAGCCGTATGTCAGTTTATTAAGCGCTTCTTCGCCCGAGGAAGCAACTTCCACGGAACAGTGCGGAATATTTTTCCGCATGCGCTGGCGTGACTTCGTGAAGATGAGCAAGATGCTCAGCATCGATATCAACGGCCACGACAGTGGCTTGCTGTTGGAGAGCCGTTTGTGTTGCAACACCATAGGCGAGCGCTATGTCACACGCGAGCGCGTCCTGGCCCGGATCCACCTCGCCGCACTCTACGATCCCAAGCTCGAGCGCGTCAGGCGTTAGCCGCCCGGGCTGCTACCCCCGCGCGGCGTGGTAGCGCTCGAGCGTCGCGCTGGGG
>CAYWSS010000018.1:0-19833 GCA_964460505.1 uncultured Caldilineaceae bacterium
AATTCGTGGCAAATTCTTTACTTTGATCCTGCGAAATCCTGTAGAGCCAAATTTTGGAACGCACCCTTTGCCCGGTATTTTATCCTTCAATTATGTTCATTTCTTCAACCAATGGAATGGTGAAGTAAAACTCTGAGCCTTCGCCCGCCTCACTATTTACCCCAAGTTCACCGCCATGCATTTCCACTAATTTCTTGCAAATTGCCAGCCCCAATCCGGTACCGCCGTACTTGCGGGTCGTAGAGCTGTCGGCCTGGCGAAAACGGTCAAAAATAGTTTTTTGTTTTTCAGGTGGAATTCCAATGCCGGTATCAATGACCGAAATTTGAGCGTAGTCGGGCCTGTCCGCCGATATTCTGGCCTTAATGGTAACGGTGCCTTCCTCGGTAAATTTTACCGAGTTGCTGACCAGATTGAGTAACACCTGAGTAAAGCGTAACTTATCGGCTCGGATCTCCGGCATATTTTCCTGAATATCTACGACAATCTCAACCGGTTTGTCTTTTATCAATGAACTGGATGCCGCCAAAACTTCATCGACCACTTCCGGTAAATCGTGATTTTCAAGCACCAGTTCCATGCGCTCGGCTTCAATTTTCGACAGGTCCAACACATCGTTAATAAGGGCCAGCAGGTGCTGGCCGCTGTTGTAGATAAGTTGAATGTCGTTCGTGGCCAAATCGGGCAGTTCGCCGTCAATCCCTTGCAGCAGGACATCGGCAAAGCCAATGATAGAATTTAGCGGCGTGCGCAGTTCGTGGCTCATACTGGTCAGAAATTCTGATTTGAGCCGGTCAAGGCCTTTTAGCTGCTCAATGGTGTTTTCCTGCTCTTTTGACAAGCGCGCATTTTCCAGTGCGCGGGCCACCTGGTCGGCCACAGCCTCAACTGCGGCCAATTCCTCTTCGGCCCAGACCGGAGTTTCTTCTCGTTTAACGCCCAATACGCCAATTACCTGATTACGCAAAATCAGAGGAACTGCCAACTCGGTTTTGGCATCGTCACCGTTGCCGGCCTGGGTTTGCTTAACCAGTTGCCCGGTTTTGGCGGCTTGTTTCATGGGAGCAAGCCACACCTTAGATTCCGGCATAAGCGCGCTCGTACTCCCTCTGGAAAAATGGTAACCGGCCGCCGGCATGGTGTCTGCCACTTCTTCCCAGCTTTCGCGGGTAAGCTGACGATTGAGGCGCTCCACCTCTTGCAATGCTTCTTGCGTTTCTTCCAGCAAACGGATGTTATCCAGCACCACCGCGGTCTGGTTGGCAATGGATTGCATCAGGGTTGCCTCTTCCGTCAAGAAACGGTCAATTTCTTTGCTCTGGATATCCAACACTCCTACCACCCGGGTCCCTTTTCTCAACGGAACAGCCAACTCTGAGTTTGTTTCCGGCAGTAGCGCGTTCCTGACAAAATTTAACACCTTATCAACATTATTGCTGAGAAAGGGTTGGTTAGTACTGGCCACGGTGCCCACAATTCCATCACCGGCCCTTAGACGATGCCCCCGCTCCTTAAGTTGCCGGCCAATGTCACCATAGCCATAAGCCATGACCAGGTCACCTGTACCTTCTTCTACCAGATAGATATGAGTGTGGTAAAAATCAAACTCTGAGTGAAGGTGATCGACCACATAAATTAACAGTTGATCAACATCTAAAATATTGATAAGATTTTGGCTGATGTCGCTGCTGGTTTCCAGGGCACGCGTTCGCTCTTGAATACGGTCTTCCAAAGTGTCAAACGACTCGCGTAAGCGTTCGGTCATCCGGTTAAAAGATTGAGCCAATGTCCGAAACTCGGCGGGGCCGGAAACGCTGGCTTCGTATTCAAGTTCTCCCTCGGCCATTAGAGCAGATGTGGTTGTAAGCGAATCGATGGGCCGGGTAAACTGTCGGGCAATCCAGACACCGACCAACACAGCCAGAACCAACGCCAGCAGGCCCCCAAATATTGCCGCCTGGGAAATTTGAACAGCCGTTGCCAGCGCCAGTTGAAGCGGTTGTTCTACCACAAAGGTCCACCCCAACTCTTCCAGATAGGTTTGATCCGGGCCGGCAACCAAATTGGCGTGGCTGTGAATAATCTCATTGCCTTCCTCATTTGGGTCAACGCCCCAGCTAAAGGGGTCGGCTTCAATAGCCACCAGAAATATGTCTGCCAGTTGACTGCCAATTTTAGCCGGCTCCGAACTGTACACCACCAGCCCGGTATCATCAACCAGGGCCAGCGTCTCGCTGCCGCCTTCTGTTATGGCCGCATCGCCAAACACCCCCAGATTCTGAATGAGAAATCGAGAACGAATAACCCCCCGTGGTTCTTGCCGGCCAGGCAAGATAACCGGCATCACAATATCAATGGTTGCCCCTTCCTCTCCGGGAGTAACCTGTAGGTTGGTAATATGAACCCGGCCCGCATCGGCCCCCCAGACCTGAGCCCACCATGCCTGATCGCCGTAATAATAATGCTCTGGTGCCGGCGCGCCGGCAACGGCTTGCAACGCCCCAAATTGATCAATGTACAAGATTTGGGTGTGGGCCGGAAAGTCAGCAGTAAAGTTTTTAAGGTCACTGCTGGCCGGAGCGCTGAGTACTTGCGCCCGCAACAATTTATCCGATTGATTGAGCCAGGAAACTTCCCTGGATGTAATCAGGCTTATTCTATCCTCGGGGGTCATTTCATTCAGGCTCTCCCCGGATGTAGAAAAAATCTGATAAAAGAAAGTTTCACGCTTACTCAAGTTTCGCAGCAGTTCAACCTCGCCTTCTATACTATCCACAATTCTTTGGCTGTTAGAGCGGGCCAATGTTAAAAACCCCTCACCGGCTTGTGTCGTTAAAATACTCTGAATCTGCCAGATAATTCCGCCAACCACCAGCCCAACAGATACGGTTGCTACCCCAAGAAATGCCAACAGAAGCTGATTTCTTAAAGACTGAAAGCCTTCACGGCGGCGATATTGCCAAATAACAAATGCGATTAACGCCAAGACCATAATAATTAGCAGAACTGGAATTAAAACGGTTGATGCCCACTGTTGTAACATTAATTTACTCCTTGCCGGTGCCGCACTCTGTACATATCCTGCCCAAATTCTGCCGCTTAATCTTGCTGCAACTCGGTCTCTGTGCCCAACCGAATCACCACTTCTGAGGCCTGTAATTTATTGCCTAATTGAGCTACTGCCGCTCGCATAACATCTTCAATTTCTGCCGAAGACCAAACGGTGGCCGTGGTTTCGCTTACCATATGGTCGCGCCAGGCCGCGCGTTCAGTTTCCAGAGACAGCCGGGCTGCATCCAGCGCCAGCGCCACCTGGCCGGCAATAGATTGAATAGTAACCAACTCATCTTCAGACCACTTTTGATCCGTGGGGCGCTCAATACTAATAACACCAATAACCTCATCTCGCAACATAAGTGGAATGGCCACACATGATTCATCGCCGCCACCGTTTCTATTATCCAAACTCTTTACCAGATGGTTTTGCCTGACAGCCTGTTCCATTTCCGGCAACCAGTCCGAGGATGAAGAAACAATGCCCTCTGAAGAATAGGCAAGCCCTGATATTTGGGCTTGTTCCCCCACTACACGCCACATATCGCGGGTAACCTGGCGGCTAAGTTGGCCGGCTTCTTCTACAGATGCCTGCATTTCCCGGAAAAGACGGGCATTGTCTATGGCCACCACTATCTGGTTAGCAATAGAATTCATTAATGTTAAATCTGCTTCAGAAAATGCGCCGGCCTCTTTCCCCTGCATGTCCAGCACACCTAAAACCACATCGCCTTTTTTAATGGGCACCGCCAACTCTGACTGCGTTTTTGGCAGCAGCGGATTGCGGAAAAATTCCGGGGTTTCATTAACATCTTCAGCCAGAATGGGAGCGCCTCGCTGCGCCGCAGAACCTACAATTCCCTGGCCAATTTGCAGTGTGTGCCCTTTTTCCTTCATCTGCTGCCCAATCGAACCGGTTCCCTCACGCATCACTAATTCTCCGGTTTTATTGTCAATTAAATAAATATGAACGTGATAATAACCAAATGTGTGTTGAATTTGGTAAACAACTTCTTGCAACAACTGGCCAACATCCAACACCGTTGAAATATGGCGGCTGATGACGGCCCCGGCCTCAAGGGCGCGGGTCTTGCGCTGCACCCGATCTTCCAAATCTTCGACCAGTTCCCGCACATGATTAGACATAATGTTAAAGGCTTGCGCCAACGTGCCAATCTCGTCTTCGGTTCCGGGCGCTATTTCTACGTCATAATCGCCGCCGGCCACCCTAATCGCGGCCTCGTTTAATTCCACCAGAGGCCTGGCAATGGCGCGGTCAATAATTATTGCGGCCACAATTGCCACAATCAGCGCAATAATAGCCACAATGACCGCCCCGTAAACAAAGTTAATCACCGGTTCAAACACGGCTTGTTGGGGCTGTACTTTGCCAAGATACCAGCTAATGTCCGAATAACCCGGTACAGATACAGGCTGATGGGCAAAAAATTGCCCCTCCCCAATAAAAGTACCCTGCTTCTCCAGGAGTAAGGTCTGCTCCGTGACCGCCGAATAATCATCCCCTAATTTTATTTCTGTGCCAAGGTCACGCCCCCACCGTTTTTCTTCGTCCGGGTGATAAAGATAATAACCGTCTTCATCCACCAGAAATACCACTGAATCGGAATTTTGTAACAAGCTTAAAAAGTTTTTGGCCAGCACGTTGGTAACAATTACGCCAACCACCTCGCCATCAAGAATAACCGGCGTACCGTACCGAATGACCGGTTTGTTTGAGCCGTCCGGCAATATTTCAACTTGCCCTTGTTCAACGTTTAAATCCAGAGGGGAAACAAATATGCTTCCCGGGGCAACAGCCATACTGTCCGTAAAATAGTAGCGCCCCGCCTTGTTTTGCAGATTTTTGTGCGGCACCACGTAAGATTTTCCCTCAGAATCTGTATTGACCCGCACCACCTCATTACCTTTTGCATCCAAAAAACGAACCTGGTCGTAAACCTTTCTGGCCTGGGAAAAAGCCAGGAATTCCTTTAATACAGCTTCCCGTTTTTGAGCTACTGCCTGTGGGTCATCGCTCTCATTAATGGCGTTTAAATATTGGGCCAGGGTTTGCGATTGGCTTAGAAATATTACGTCTTGTTCCAACCCGGCAAGAAAACCGGTTATGCCCTGCCGCAACGAATCCAGTTCAACCGCCTGCTCCCGAGATGCTTGTTTACTAAGTGCGCTGCTTGTAACCCACACGGCATAAGCGCTCATAATAATGAGCGCCAGAAGCGCCACCAGTACCGTGGTCAGGATCAGCTTGTTACGAAGACTTTTTGTAAAAAAACTTTTTATTCTGCCCATAATTTATAACCTTTACAGTTCCTGGGGCTTATTTATTTTTTGAGAGCAATTGATCTCTGGTTCCCAACTGAATAACCACCTTTGAGGCATTGAGTTTGGCCCCCAATTGCTCTACTGCCGTTTGCATGACTCTTTCTAATTGGCCGGATGCCCAAATACGCTGCGTAACATCAGAAATAACCTTTTCTCGCCCGGCCCGGCGTCCCGTTTCTTCAAAGAGACGGGCATTTTCAATAGCCAAACTCATCTGCTCGCTGACGGCCTCAATCAGCGCTATTTCTTCTTCGGACCATTTGCGGTCCGGGTTTTCATCGTTAATGCCCAATACCCCGATTATCTCATTTCTCAACGTTAACGGGGTAGCCAAAGAGCTGGCCGATTTAAGGGGCCGCGCTTCGGAAATTTGTTCATCCCCATTTTCGGGTAAACCGTTGCTTTGGCCTGCCAATCGCATTTCAACCGTTTGCCTTTGTTGCAAGACAGCGTCCACTTCCGGAGTGGTTATCCTGTTCAGGGCGGGCACCCCCGGCTGGCGCACCTCGTAATTGGTTGAACGCTGTTCTACGCCAAATTGTTGCCAGGCTTGACCTGTATACAATTTCTGCAATTCCTGAGCTTCGTTCAGGGCGCGCTGTGTTTGGGCAAAAAGGTGGGCATTTCTAACAGCAATGGCAATCTGGTTTGCCAGTGCCCGGAGTGTTGTTTCATCTTCATGGGTCAGGCCGCTTATTTTCTCGCTCTGCACATCCAGCACGCCAACCACTTTACGCTCTAAAATTACCGGCACAGCCATTTCAGAACGAGTGTCGGGCAAGAGCGGATTGGGCAACCAGTCGGGATCGTTGCGAACATCTTCCCCGACAAGAATTCTACTTTCACGCGCCGCGCGCGCCACCAAACTTTTGGGGGCCATCAAAGGAATAGTGTGCCCTCGCCGTTTCATTTCTGCCCCCGCCCGACCATACCCTTCGGCCATTGCGAGCGTACCCTCTTCCAGCAAATAAACGTGAACGTGGTAATAATTAAATGTTTCTTTGGTCAGGATAACAACCTCGCGCATTAGATCATTTAGATCCAAAATACCGCTCAATTGCTGTCCAACTTCCACCACAGTTTCAAGCTGCCGGGTACGTTCCTGCACTTGCTCTTCCAACGTATCAACGGTCTCGTTAAGCTGCCCGGCCATTGAATTAAACGCCGTAGCCAGAGTGCCTACTTCATCGTGGCTCTCTACTGCCACGCGTGATGACAAATTTCCACCGGCCATTTCCTGGGCTACGGTAGTTAACCGGATAATGGGATTAGCCAGCCGTTGGGCCACCACAACGGCAATTACAACGGCCACACTGACAATCAGGAAGCCAAGCAAAGCCAGGTTGCGCGTTTGTATTTGTACGGGAGCCAGAGCATCTTCCAGCTTCTGATGCACAATAAACCTCCAGCCAAGACCGGAGACAATTGGCTCTCCCGTAATTGCGTTAACCGGTGACTGGCTAACAAAGCTCAGTTCATCCTCAAAAACAAATTCTCCGTAAGCATCACCCACTGATGCTTGCAGTTGGGCCAGCATATCAGGCTCAAGTGATTCAAATTCTTCTTCATCTGCCGACATAATATTTCCATCCGGCAAAAGAATTTCAGAATGAAGACGCTCTTGTTCCGCTCCAACATTGATTAAGTTTCTCAATGTGTTCAGGTGGTAGGTACTACGCAGAATACCAACCACAGACCGGTCATCGCCATAAATAGGGATAGCCATAATCAGGCCAACCCCGCCACTGCTTTCATCGTATACGGGTTGGCCAATATAAATAGCGCCACGGTCATTATTATAGGCAGCCTGCCACCACGCTTCGTCTGCCTGGTAAAAATCTGAGGTGCGATTTGTGGCAGCCAAAATACCCCCATGCCGGTCGGTGACAAATACTTCTGCGTGGTCGGGAAACGTGTCACGAAATCTTTGTAATTCTATAGCTGCCGCGTTTCTTAATCGGGGCCGGATAGTTGGGTCTGATTCATCCGGAGCGGATACCCAGGCCTGATCCAATTCTTGCAGTTTAGAAGCAATTCTCGCGGGGTCAGTGCCGTAGCTGGTGTTAGCCAGCAGTAATCTATCCCGCAGCCCTCTACTGAGGCTCGCCGACTGCACCGCATCTACTTGCCGGGCCAGCAAGTCGCCAACAGCCAACGCCTGAGAGTTGGCCAGGGTTTTCATATTTGTGCCTACCTCGTCCGTAAGGGCAATACTGGTAGAACGGCCGGCAAAAAAGGCAACGACGCTTACCGAGAGCAACCCCAGCAAGAGAAAGGTCATAATCAATTTAATACGGAGAGGGTAGTTGGCAAACTGACGGGCAATGAAAAAAACAAATATCCCAACCACGCCTGTGGCCATAACCACAATAAAGGTCTGGTGTCCCGGTACAGTGAGCCGGTAATCCAGACTGGGGGTATCTAACAAAAGGGCAATGACCCCAACCACAATACTGCCGATAATAGCAAAGTAGCCCTGCCGCTGGGGCAGGGTTTGGGTAACAACAACCATGGTTAACAACGGCAACCCTACCCCTAACAGCAACCCAACACCAGTAATTAAGGCAGAGGTAACAGGAAATGTTACCCACATACTCCCAATGATTAACCAAAGCCCCAGCTTGATTTGCCCCCGGCGAATAAGCGCAATGCTTACCAGCGTTACGACAGCAAAAGTTACAGGAATTCCGGCAATGGCATACAATTGCCACTCTGTGGTAACAAATAGAAAAAGGGAACCAGACACTACCACAAATAAAACAGCAACTCCAAAGAAGATACGCGCTATCAAGAGCGCCCTGCGCTGAATTATGTCGATTTGTTCAAAAGGTTGCGTCGTATCTGTTTGGGCCATAGTTAAGAGTTCTCCGTTCCGTTAGGTTGCTCATCATGCTTTAAATCCGGGCTTAATTTAACGTAGGTGCGAGACACCCCCAAAGCTTGAACCAACTCTGTCAACCCTGTTTCAATAATGGCATTCACATCCGGTGAGGCCCGCATTTTGTCGGTAATTTCGCGGGTCAGTTGTTCGCGGGCGGCCCGCTGTCTGGTATCGCCAAAGAGTCGCGCATTTTCCAGAGCCAGACTCATCTGGTCGCCAATGGCCTCAATTAAGCTTATCTCATCCAAAGTCCATTGATGCCCAACCCCAGTGTCGTGAACCCGTATGTTGCCAATAACCTGGCCTCGAACAGACAGGGGAATTGCCAGGGCAGATTGTTTTTCTCCCCCCTCATCCGTGTCAGTGGATAATGGGGTAATAACCACCGTTTCCCCTTTTGAAACCCCCTCATTTAACTGATTCAGCACCCGGCTGTCTATAGGGGCAGCATCGGGTTGAACTTGCTGGTAGGAAGCTGTTTTTTGTTGAAGCAAAGCCGATTGCCAGCCGGCTTGCATGTACATTTGCTGAATCTTTCTGGCCTCGGCCAACGCCTGGGTTGTTGTCTCAAAACGGCGGGCATTGTGTATGGCTACCGCCAAATAGTCGGCCACCACACTCACGGTAACTGTTTCTTGCACGCCCAATGCCCCTACCTGCGCACTCTGCATATCAAGAATACCCAGCACCTCATTGCGCAGTTTGATGGGAACAGCCATTTCTGAGCGGGTCTCCGGCAGAAACGGGTTGGGTAACCAATCTTTCTCTGCCTGCACGTTATCTACGCGTACTATATCCCCAAAGCGAGCGGCGCGGGCCACAATACTGGGCGTTGTAGTAACGGCAATTGCATGCCCTTTGCCTTTCATAATCTCACCGGTTTCGCCATACCCTTTTTCAAGCACCAGGTTCTCCCGGCTGTCATCCATTAAATAAATGTGTACGTGGTACAGGTTAAACCTGTCGTGAATCAAATTTACAACCTCTTGCAGCAGTTGGTCATACTCCAGAATAGAAGCCAAGTGGCGGGCAACGTCTAACGTAAGCTGCAACTGCTCCGTTCGGCGGGTAATGATGGTATCCTGGTTTTCTATCATATCACCCAGGTTATGGTTAAGCGTATTCAAGGTGGTTCCCAATTCACCAAATTCATCATCGGACAGGATGGCTGCCCTGGCGGTTAAATCGCCGCGCAGTTGCCGGCGAGCCACAATAGTAAGGTCTTCTAACGGGGTCAACACCACCCGGGTCAAGGCCCACCTGACCACAGACAATCCGGCTGCCGCTACCACAAACGCTATCACAAAAATTAGCAATTGTTCACGCTGTAACGTGGATATCGCACTGGCCTGGGATTGTGAAATTTCAACAATTCCAATAATCCGATCTCCGTAAGCTTGAAGCGGAGCAATTAGTACCCCTATTTTGTCTCCACTGTGAGAGGTTACAAATAATGTCTGCGGCTTGCCCTCAGCCAGAACCTGCTCGTAAACTTCTCTAGAAACGGGCAAGCGAATGGGGGTTGTGCTGGCATAAAAGAAAAGATCAGCTGAAGGTGAGGCCGGCGCGTCGGCTTGTGGCCCCAACCCGGCCGGCGCCGCCGCCTCTTTAGAAACCCATAACGTGTAATCAGCGCCATGATCTTTTGCAAATAACTCCAGAAAAGGCTGGTCGTAATCAAAACCAACTTCAACCATTCCCGTAAATTCGCCCTGCCGGAACATCGGTGAAACGCTGCGGATACCGAGTCGCCCGGGGCCAATTTCTACCCCAGGCTCGGTTTTTTTAGATTCAAGCACGGCCGCCGCCGTACGCCGGTAGGTAATATCGTCGCCAAACTTTGCCGGGTTATGCACCCGCACAAACACGATGCCGTTTGGCTGGTGCACGTAAAGGTGAACCAGGCCATAATTGGCAGATAAGTTATTAAATACAGGCGTTAACAGGTCCAGCAGCCCCTCTCTGTCTTCAGCCAGAAACAACGTTTGCACATCGGCACGATCCGCAAGAGAAACAGATAGCGCGGCGGCGCCTACTGTATCTGCTTTAATTTCATCAATAAAATCATCGTACAGGTGTATTAAATTCTGCACGGCTACCACTTCGGCGCGCCGGCCGGCGCTGTTAACGCCAAACCAGGTTAGCAACCCAATGACTACCAGCATAATGGCAGAAACAGCAAACATTAGCTTAAATGATACGGTCCTGAATCTACTTTTACGTTTATAAGGTGTTGCGCTCATAATTTCTCCCTGTTCTGATGACAGGTTGCGGGGGCATCTTCTGCCTCCCTACTACATTTTTACCCTAACCATCTGCCGATTCTACGTTAAGTTCCACAATGGTGTGGGACCCTCCCAACACCTTTGCTATGCCTTGCACACCCGCCTGAATAATTGTGTCAATATCAGAGGAGGCCCGCATCTGGTCTGCAATTTCCCGGGTAACCTGCTCGCGGGTGGCCCGTTGCCGGGTATCATCAAAAAGCCGCAGGTTTTCTACGGTCAGGGCCAACTGCTGGGTTACGGTTTCTACCAAAGCCAATTCTTCTGCTGTCCACTTCCGGGTTGGATCAACATCCTGCAAAACAAATGATCCAATGTCCTGGCCTCGCAGTGAGATGGGCATATCAAGGGTGGGTGTTTTGTGGGCACCGTTTTCTCCCTGCCCGTCGCTTCCTGGTTTTGCCAATCCTTCAGATAGCCTCGGTTGAAGATATTCAACTTGCCACTGCCCCTGGTGCTGCTCACCCAGATACTGCTCCCACTCCTGGCGCACGTATTGTTTATAGGCGGCTTCTACTTCAACCAAAAGGCGTTCGCGTTCAACTTCAGCCTGTTTTCGATCAATAATATTACGCATTGTAATACTAAAGCTATTTGGATTACCCTTGGTGTCGTAGTTGATGCCGATGGTTTGTTCAACCGGAATAGCTATGCCATCTACTCTGAGCATATTTGCTTCTGCGGACCAGAAACCCTTTTCCAGAGCGGCGGGGACCCCTTCTTGCAGTAACCGTTCTGCATCTTCCGGCGGATAGAATTTGGCGGCATCCATGGTTGTCACATCATGATCCGCCGGCAAGCCCATCATTTGTAATCCGGCGGGATTCACATAAAGGGCCTTACCGTCAAGCGTTCCCACCCCAATAAAGTCAGGGTGATTTTCTACAATGGTGGCCAAACGTCGCACTTCGCTTAAGGCAGACTGCGTTTGCTCAAACAGGCGCTGATTATCAACCAGGGCGGCAAACTGCCCTATCAAGCCACGATAAACCCGTTCTTCCAGCGGGGAAAACTCGTAGGGGGTCGTCCAGCTAACGTTCATAATACCAACCCAGCGACCGGCCAGCGACAACGGAATCATGGCCGATGCCTGTGTGCCACCCTGAAGAAACTGCGCTCTGGTAGTTTCATCCAGCCGTTCATCAGTTTGAATGTTGCCCAAAAGCAGCGGATTTGATGGATTGGACATCCACAATTTAGTGGTAGGCACATCTTTTAAAGGGAAGCGGGTGCCAATGGGATAGGGCGGGTCTCTATTATCAACCAGCCACCATGCTGCCATTTCGGCCCAATCGGGCCGGCCGTCCTGGTCAACCTCAATGGTGGTTAGCGATATATTGTCGGCTCCCAATGAAACTCCGTTCCGGTTCAGTGAAGTTAATATGTTACTTAATGCCTCTTGCAGAGAAGACGCGGCTGTTAGTTCCCGGCTAACTTCGTAGAGAATTTGGGTTTCAGCCAACGCGCCTTGCGTTTGCTCGGCCAGGCGCAAATTATCAATGTGGGCGCTCAGACGTTCTGCCACAACTGTAACAATATCCGCCGCATCGCCGGAAAGCCGTTGAGGCTCAGACAGGGTCAATTGCCCAATGGCTTCATCCCGCACAAAGAGTGATTGTTCAATCTTCAATTCGTCGGCGTTTCCATGCCCGCCATCGTCCATTTTACCAAGGGACGAAACCTGTTGCAGGTCGTAAACATAGCCGGCTTCGCCACCCGACCGGGCCTGGTAATACTCTTCCCATCCTTCCTGAGTTAAGCGGCGCGTCAAAATGTTTAGCTCTTTAACGGCTTGTTCTTCTCGCTCAAAAGAACGGGCATTTTGCAGGGCTACCGCCACCTGAGTGGCCAGGGTGGTTTTGGTCAGCACATCTTCATTGGTAAAGCAATTCACTGCATCCGCTTGCACATCAAGCACGCCCAGCAGTTTATCCCCAGCTATTATCGGTACGGCCAACTCCGAGTGGGTATTGGGCAGGAGCGGGTTGGGCATCCAGTCGGCTGCCTGGCGCACGTTGTTAACAATTACCCCTTGCCGCAACCGTGCGGCCCGGGCCACCAGTGATTGTTCCCGATCGAACGAAATTTGCCAGCCGTCGGCAACCATCCGCCGGCCAATATCGCCGGCGCCGGCCGCCAGGTTGAGCATTTGGCCCGCTTCATCCAGCAAATAAATGTGAGCGTGATACAAACCAAACCGTTCTTGGGCGAGATCAACCACCGACTGAAGTAACTGAGTGGGTTCCAGCACCGTGGCCGCCTGAACGCTGACCTCGGCCACGGCCTCCAATTCCCGGGCGTGGGTTGTTAATTGATCAAGCAAGCGGTGGGTGGTGGTGGTGGTGCTGACCAGCACCGCCAAAGATTGCAGCAGTGGCTGCGTTTCGGTATCAATAGGCTGATGCGAAAACATTCCCAGTATGCCCAGCAGTTTGGTTTCAGCCATCAACGGATACCCGGCAAATGCAACCATTTTGCTCTGTTTTACCCAGGCCCGGTCATCAACCGGCGGGTCATTAGCCAGGTCATTGGTAAGGTGCGGCCTTCGCCCTCTGGCAATCCGGGCCAATTTTTTATCGCTATCCAGCGGCACCCGGCTATACGCTCCGGTAAGTTCCATATAATCTCCGGTACTTATCTGCAAAACCAACTCGTTTGCAAACTCATCCACCAGCCAGATTTGAGCAAAAGACATATCAAAATGGTCAACCAACGATTGCGACACCATTTGGTAAACGGCTGTTGGGTTAGATTGGGCCAGCACCGCCAGATTAATCTCATTAAGTACGGCATATTGGGCAGACCGTTTTCTAAGTTCTGTTTCGGCCTTGTGCCGCTTATCTTCTACAAGACGGTTATTAATGGCTACTGCAATTTGTCCGCATAGCCCCGTCAGCAACAGGTGATCCTCATCGTCCAGCCCGCCAATAGTGTCGCTTTGAACATCCAGCACACCCAGCACCTTTTCCTGCAACTTGATAGGCATGGCCAGCTCTGATTTTGTGTCAGGCAATAACGGGTTGGGCAACCAATCAGGAGCCAGCGTAACATCGGGCACCAGCACTGCCTCTCCGGTGCGGGCAGCGCGAGCAACCAGGCTTTTTTCTGCAGCCAGCGCAATTTTGTGGCCAGCCACTTTCATTTGGTGGCCCGGCTCTCCGGTTCCCTCCTGCATCACCAAATTTTCTGATTTAATGGTATAAACGTGAGCGTGATAGTAACCAAATCTATCTTTTACCAGATTGACCATCTGGCGAAACAGTTCGTCCAGCGCGGGCGCGGCAGCAATCTTCTGGGCCACCTCGGTGCTGGTTGCCACCTGCCGGCTGCGGTGCGCCAGCGATTCCTGAATTTGTAATTCCATCTGCTTGCGCTCGGTAATGTCACGCAGAAAGGCGTTAAAACTAACCGTATTGCCCCACTTTACCGGCATTACGGTTAGCTCTACCGGAAATTCATGCCCGTCCCGGCGCAATCCGGTAATCTCTATCCGCTGGTTCAGCACCGGGCCTTCGCCGGTAGACAGAAAATGTTTTAGCCCTTGTTCGTGGGCTTCCCGATATGGGGGGGGGATGATGACCTGGCTCATTTTTTGTCCCACGGCTTCCTGATGAGTCCAGCCAAAAATTTCCTCGGCGCGAGCGTTCCATTCGGTAATTTCTCCGTTGGCATCCATGCCTACCACCGCATCAAGCGCAGAATCAATAACCGCCCGCACCCGCAGCTCGCTTTCCTGGTAAGCACCCGCAGCCTGTTTGCGGTGGGTCATGTCACGAGCCGTGGCGTACATGGCTCCATTTGGCCCGGATTGGATATTCCATGCCAGCCATCGATACGAACCGTCCTCGCATCTGAAACGATTTTCAAATTTGGTCGCTGCTATTCTCTGAGACAGCTTCTCCACGGCGGATCGAGTTGGGGACAGGTCATCGGTGTGGACACAGTCTAAAAACGGTTTATTGAGCAATTCTTTCAAGGGCCAGCCCAACGTTTTTTCAAAGGCCGGGTTTAGTCGTTTAAAACAGCCCTTTGCATCGATAATGCAAAGCATGTCAAATGAAAGCTCAAAAAACTGAGCCAATTCAGTTGAATTTTGCGCTTTTATGTTTGAATTTGTCATTACTGCATCCTCGCACTTCTTTTTGGGAGGGAATTTGAAAAATTACTCAAATACATAATTATTCAGGTTCCAATTTCCTCGCCGGTGTCTAACTTATCGCCATTAGAATCTTCGGCTACCCCGAGTTTTACCTGGGTGCGATGGGCCTGAAACGCCTGTCCCAGTTCGTGAATTGCGGTTTGAAGGGCACCATCTACGGTGGTGGTTCCCTGGATTTTCTGGCTAATAGCATTAACCAGACGCTCACGTTCGGCCCGGTTTTCAATTTGCTTAAAAAGACGACGGCTTTCAATATAGCCGCTAATTCTGTTGGCGACGCCCCCCAGCAATGCGCTTTCTTCATCAAGAAAATCGCGTTTTTCTGAATAGGCAATCGTTATGCGTCCCACGACTTTGCCGGAGGCCCGGAGGGCATTTACAATTCTGGAGGGCATTTCTACGGCTTCTTTCACGCCGTAAAAGCGGTCATCATAATTTATGGCCACCGAACACAAACCCGGTTGCTGCATGGCCGGGGGAATTCGCGCTGCCACCCAGGGTAAAAATTCGCTCAATAGCGGCGTTTCGGTAATTTCCCGGCCTATTTCGTTGAGGCAGTTTAACTCTTTTACCCGCTCTTGCAGCAAATAGCTGCTTTTTTGCTGTTCGGCCAGGGCGTCCTGCATCTGGTCAAATAATTGCCGGCTTTCGATGGTGGAGGCCAACAACGACGCAATTTGCCCCATCAGGTTTTTATCGCTCACATCATAGGCATTTGGTTTTGTGGATGCTACATTTAGCGTCCCCAACACCTGCCCGCTGGCAATCAAGGGGGCAATCAGTGATGACCGCATCCCGGCTTTGTACATTTGGGTTACATCAATGTACCGGCTATCCCGGGTTTCAGAATTGATAACCACCTCCATTTCCCGCACCGCTCTGCCTACGGATGTCCCTTTGAGCGGAAGTACTGCCCCCATTGGAACCGCGCCCTGTGTTCCGCTTAAACCCATTATCTCAAATTTATCGCTTTGAGGGGTAACCAAGGCCACACTGACCCGGTCACCTTCTACAATTTCGCCGGTTTTCAAGGCCACAATCCTGAAGACCTCATCAATATCTGCGGATTGGCTCAAGCTTGCTCCAATTTCGTTCATCAAAGCCAGTCGCCAGGCCTGGAGTTCGGTTTCGGCCAATGTATTGCGTCCCTGCTCAAACAGGCGGGCATTTTCCAGAGCAACCGCCACCTGTAAGGCCAGCGTGGTCTGGATATGTACATCTTCCTGGGTAAAACGGGCAATCTCATCAGACTGTACGTCAAGCACCCCCAGGACCCTGTCTGCCACCATCATCGGTACTGCCAATTCCGACCAGGTATTGGGCAGCAGGGGATTGGGCAACCAATCCGGTTCTTCCCGAACATTGTCAACAATTACCCCCTTACCGGTACGAGCCGCCCGCGCAACCAGCGAGCGCTCCTGGTCAAGCGGGATGCTCCATTCTTGAGCCACCATTTTCTCTCCAACATCACCGGCACCGGCTGCCAAATTTAGGGTGTCGCCCATATCATTGAGCAGGTAAATGTGAGTATGATACAGGTTAAAGCGATCTTTGGTTAAGTTGACTACCACTTGCAAAAGCTGGTTAGGATCTAAAATTGTTGATGCGGCGGTTCCCACCTGCCCCACAGTTTCCAACTCGGTGACACGTCTGGCTAAGGCATCTTGATATTGTTTACGCTCGGTGATATCACGTGACACACCAACCAAACCCAGTATGTTACCCTGATCATCCTTAAAAGGAACTTTTGTGGTTAAAGTCCAGGAACGCCGGCCCGACTTCTGATCCAGATTAACTTCTTCATGATCAACCAACGGCCGGCCGGCGCCAACAATCTGTTGTTCGTCGGCCCGGAATTGTTGGGCCAATTCTTCCGGATAAAAATCAAAGTCTGACTTTTTAACCAGTTCATCCGGAGTAGTTGCTCCCATATAATGGGCGTGGGCCTGGTTCACCAACAGAAATTTCCCGGCAACGTCTTTAACGTAAATCAGATCAGGGATGTTATCAATCAGGGTGCGCAGCAGAGTCTGTTCTTTAGTTAATGCTTGTTCTGTTTTAATCCGTTCAGTAACATCCCAAAAAACAAGCTGCAAGCCGTCTATTTCACCTTTGGCATCTCTAACAGGAGTTTTGATAACCCGTACATAAATAGATTCATCAGATGCAGGGGCTTTATGCCTTTCAATTAGATCAATTGACTGACCAGTTTGCAGAACTTGTCTATCGTCCCCGGTATATTTTTGGGCCAATTCTTTGGGATATAAATCTTCGTTGGTTTTGCCAACCATGTCGTCTAAGGACATACCCAACGATTCCAGAAATACTCTGTTGCCAAAAGTAAAACGTAGCTCTTTATCTTTTCTGATAATGCTTTGGGGCAACAAATCCAGGGTAGATTGATATAGATGCTGACTTTCCACCAGCTTTTCCACACCCCCTGCAGCCTGACTGTTGTGTCTGGCCTCTAGCTGAACCACTTTTTGCCGCAGATCATTTAATTCTTCAAGAAGTTGAGCCTTGGTTTTGTATTTATCTTGCATAGTTACCATCCTGCTGCTATGAAATGTCCTGTTTCACCAGAGCGTGTAGCGGGCGCAAGCGGGAAACGTCCCCACCGCAGTCCGCGCCACAGGTGATTATTGTGAGCTGTCACTATCCAATGTTTGGGCCAGCTCGTTTGTGTCAGTTACGGTCAAATTAATCACCGCCCGGGCGGTTCCCAGAGCGTTGCTCAACTCCTGGGCAGCGGTATTGAGGGCCGTCTCAATATCCCGGCTGGCTCGTATTTTGTCGGTAATTCGGCGAGCCATCTGTTCACGGGCGGCCTGCTGTTGGGTTTCTTCGAACAGCCGGAGATTTTCCGCCTTTTGCGCCAGTTGCTGGGCCACGGCATCAAGCAAGGCGTGTTCGTCCTCGGACCAGCTTCTATCAGGCAGCGGATCAACAGAAAGTTGACCGATGGGTTCATTTTGCACTAAAACCGGAACCAACAAGCCTCCATTTTGAAAGTCGGCCCCCGGCCTGTCCTCTAGCGGCCGTACAGCTAAAAGATCGTAGGCAAAACTTAGCGCTCCTTGGGACGCAGCCGATTTTTCCGTCCAGCTTTGGCGGGTAAGCTGTCTAACGGCCTCTTCGGATCTCCGTTGCTCTTCCTGAGCCAGCGCCCATTGCTGGGCGCTGTCAATAGAAATAGCCAACTGAGTGGCCATTGCTTCAAAAACGGCCAAATTGTTGGCCTCAAACGTATTTGCTCTGCTTGCCTGCATATCTAAAACGCCAATGACCCGCCCCTCAACAATTAATGGTACGGCCAGTTCAGAACGGGTTTCCGGCAGCAGCGGGTTTGGTTTATGGATGTCGCTTGATTCAGTATCAGAAACAACAATAGAGCGAGCGCGGAGCGCGGTCTGGCCCACAATAGAGCCGGAACCCACCCGCAACGTATGGCGACGGGCCATCAATTGCTTTCCGATTTGCCCGGTGCCGGATTGGATAACCAAATTCCGGCCGGTATCGTCCACAAAATAGACATGGACATAATAAAGATCAAACCGGTCGCGAATAAATTCGGTAATTGCCGGCAACAGTTCTTCCAGATTTCTAATAGCTGCGGCCCGTTGTCCTACCTCAATAGACAAAAGCAATTCGGCGGTTCTGTCCCGCACCTGGTCTTCCAGCGATACGACCATGGTGCGTAGTTGCCCGGTCATACTGTTAAAAGCCACTGATAATTGGCCAATTTCGTCTTGAGACTCAACGGGCGCTTGCGCGTTCAGATCCCCCTGAGCCACTTGCCCGGCCACCTCTGTTAAACGGACAATGGGTTTGGCAAGCTGCTGCGATACCACCACCGCCACCCCCGCCACTGCTGCGCTGATAAGCACAGCCAGGCCAATGATGATACGTGTTTGGGTTTGAACAGGTTCAAATAATTCAGCTTGAGGCTGAAAGAAGGCCAGCGCCCACGGTTGTGTATCCAATGAGGCAACAGCGGCCTGATTTAGTATTCTTCCCTGAATTGTTTCGTCAACTGTCTCAAAGTAGGGCGCTTCAGGGTTTAAATTAGTCAGGTTTTGCTCAAGGTCAGGCAAATCTGTAGAGAGTTCCGCCACCGGCACATGGGGGACACGGTTGGCCGCTTGCAAGCCTGCCAGAGTCGTTGGATCAGGCAGCGCCACCAATTTATAGTTGGTCTTCAATGAAACTTGTTCATCGCTATGAGCCAGATGCAAATGATTCTCATCAAATAAAACTGCAAATGAGTCTTCACCGGCTGTATTTTCTTTAATCAATTTCTGTAAAATGCCGGCTTTATAGGCTACCCGAAGCACGCCTACAACTTCACCTAAAACGTTACGCACCGGGCTGCTAAAATACAATACGCCTTGATTTGTATCGGGCGGGAACAGAACCGGCGACACATAGGGTTGGCCGGTTTTGATCGCCATTTGAAAGTAATCCTGATCGCTTTCATCTAAACCAACATTTAACCCAAACGAGTCGCTCACATTTATCCCTTCTTTGTCCAGCAGCGCGTAAGAAGAGATATTTCTTGCATCTTTGCCATGAAGTCCAAGCAATGTTGTTGATAGTTTGACATCCTGTTTGGCATCCTTTTGGCCTTGATCGAGAGTTGTCAGAGTTGATACAAAATCGGGCAGCTGGGCTTCGGCCTTAACCGTATTCAGGGTACTCTGAATGAAGGTATCAACACTGGTTGCAGTTTGAGAAGCTGCCCCAATCAGTTTATCATTAGCTTCTTCAGCCAATGTCTGCCGGGTAATATAAATGGTCAGGGAAGCAATGGTTCCAACAGCCAGCACAACGACAGTTACCAGGACAATGAGCATCTTGGCCCGCAAGGTATAATTGGCAAACCCGCGGGAAAAGATATTCCGGGATTGCGTTGTTATCTCAACCTGTGGCTGTTCTTCAGGCAGGGGCCACTGACCAGTTGACCCGTGTTCGCTTTTTGGGGAATTATTCATCCCAAATCCTCCTGCGAAACCCCCAATGGGTTTTATAGCGCGGCAAGCCGCAAATTAACAATTAACGTAACTACTTACCCCCCTCTAACTCCCCCCTCAGGAGGGGGGAGGACTTAACTT
>CAYWSS010000019.1:0-19791 GCA_964460505.1 uncultured Caldilineaceae bacterium
GCAGATAATACGTTTTTTACAGAGCGATCCTGCAAACTACCAGAGAGCCAAAAAATTGAGACATTAAGAAACAAGTGATGGTTAACCGATGATTAAATCTACGCTGCTTTTAAATGCCTTGCAGCGCCACCAGGCCGGCGATCTTCAGCAAGCCGAACTGCTTTACCGGCGAGTGCTGCAAAACGATCCCGAATGTACAGAGGCCTGGCATCTGTTGGGCCTGCTGGCGCATCAGGCCGGTAGAAACAATGTTGCAATTGAGCATCTTCATCGGGCCGTAGCGCTTGAGCCTTTAAACGCAATGTACGGCCGGAGTCTGGCCGATGTGCACCGCTATCTGGGGTTGGCGCTAAAGAAGCAGGGGAAGCTGGTTGAAGCCGAGGCGAGCTTTCGGCAGGCGGTGGCGGCTCAGCCGGACTTTGTGGAAGCGTACAACAACCTGGGCACCACGCAGGCAGAGTTGGGCAAAGTGTCCGAAGCGGAGTCTTGCTTTCGGCAGGCCATCGCCCTGAATCCGGGGTACGTGCGGGCTTATCGCAACCTGGGGCTGCTGCTGCAGGGGCAGGCGCGATTCCGGGACATGGAAACAGTGCTGCGGGCCGGGCTGGCCTTTGACGCGGAAAACGCAGAAACGCACTTTAATTTGGGGTTGGCCTGCCAACAACAGGGAAAACTGGCCGGGGCCGAGGCCGGCTACCGGCAGGCTGTGACGCTGCGCCCGGACTACGTTGCCGCGTATCAGGAGTTGGGGCGGGCGCAGTACGGGCAGCGCAAATTTAAAGAAGCGCTGCAAACCATGCAACGGGCGGCAGAATTGAAGCCGGAAGACGGCCTGATTCAGTACCAGATTGGCTCGATATTGGAGGCGCAGCATCGGGTGAAAGAAGCGGTGGCCGCCTACGATGCGGCGCTGAAACTGGAACCGGGGCGGGAGATGTGGCGCTTTGAAAAAGAGATGTTGAGTCCGCTGGTGATGGAAAGCGCGGCCGAGATAGAGGAATGGCGGGCGCAAATAGAAGGGGCGCTGGAAAAATATCCGGCGGGAATGATTGATTTGGGAAAGATGGAACTGGTGGGCAGCGGCGAGCAGATTGTGCCGCCGTATCCCCCGTTTGAGATGGTGTATCACGGCCGGGACGAGCGCCCGTTCCGGGAGCGATTTGGCCGGTTGTTCAAGGTGAGTGGTGAGTGGGGCGAAGCGCAGTCCAAAGGTCACACGGTTAATGAACGGTATCGAATTGGCTTTTTGGTTACGCGCGGGCACGAAGGCATGCTTGTAAAACTGATGGGAGGCATGGTTGAAACATTCGACAGCGCAGAATTTGAGGTAGTGGTCATTGGGCCGGCGGTAAGCGTGGCGCAAATTAAACCGGCGCTTAACAGGGATGATGTTGAATTCCTGGCAATACCGGAAGATGCGCGGAGCGCGGCCCGGCAAATTAAACGTGAAGCCTTTGATCTGGTTTATTACCTGGAAATTGGCACTGATACGCTCAACTATGCCCTGCCCTTTTTTCGATTGGCCCCGGTGCAGTGTACCTCGTGGGGAACGCCAACCACGTCCGGCGTGCCGCAGGTAGACTATTATATTTCCAGCGAGCTGTTTGAACCCGAGCAAGCGGACAATCATTACACCGAACAATTGGTCAGGTTGCGGAATCTGCCCATCTATTACCATCGCCCACCGGTGCCTTTTCCTCTGCAACCTCGCGCCTATTTTGGCCTGCCGGAGTACGAACACATCTATCTGTGCTGCCAGAATTTGATGAAATTTCAGCCCGAATTCGATTGGATTCTGGGCGAGATTTTGCGGCGCGACCCCAGGGGACGGCTGGTGCTGGTTGAAAACACGGAAGTTCATTTAAGTGCGGCTCTGGCCCGCCGCTTTCGTAAAACCATGCCCGCTGTTGCCCGCCGTATTCAGCTTTTTCCCCGCCAAAATTATGGGGATTACCTGAACTTGATTGCCCTGGCTGACGTTGCGCTGGACACAATACATTTTGGGGGCGGAAACACGGCCCTGGAAACCCTGACGGCCGGCACGCCGCTGGTCACGCTGCCGGGGCAATTTATGCGGGGGCGCATGGCGCTGGGCTGCTACAAACAGATGGGTGTGCCGAATTGTGTGGCCGCCACTCCGGAGGCGTATGTCGAAATCGCGGTTCGATTGGGGGCCGACCGGCGCTACCGGGAATTGGTCAAGGGCAAAATAAAAGCAGCCAACGGGGCCTTAATTGACAATCAAGAAGCCGTGCGGGAAATGGAACAATTTTTTCGGGCCGCAATTAAAGCGGCCCGCAGCGGGCAGGAATTGCCGCCGGATTTTTTGGCGGCAGGACAAGCTCAGGCAACCGGCGGCCCAAAATTTTACTTTGGCCGGGGCATTGAGTTGTGGAAAGCCGGAGAAGTTGCGGGCGCGGCAGACTGTTTCAGGCAGGCGGCCCGGCTGGAGCCGGGGCGGGCCGATGCGCAGCGCTATCTGGGGTTAGCGCTGAAAAAGCAGGGCAGGCTGGCGGAAGCCGAGGCGAGCTTTCGGCAGGCGGTGGCGGCTCAGCCGGACTTTGCGGAAGCGTACAACAACCTGGGTACGACACTGGCCGAGCAGGAAAAACCGGCTGAGGCTATCGCCTCCTTTCAACAAGCTGTCCGGCTGCGGCCGGATTATTTCCGGGCGCATTACAATTTGGGCGTGGTTCAATTGAGTTGCGGCCATACCCAACAAGCGATTCGGCATTTTGAAATGGCGATTGCCGGCGAGCCGGACAACATTCTGTGGCGGCTGGAGAAAGATTTGGTTTGCCCCCAAATGATGCCGGACCGTGAATCGATTGAGCAGTGGCGCGCAAAAATTGAAGCCGCCCTTGATACTTATCCCGCCGGCAGCGTTGATCTGGCCCGGTGGCAAAGCCGAATATCCGGCAGCAGCAACGTTTATCCCCCTTTTCATCTGGCTTACCACAACAAAAGTGAACGGGCGCTGCGGGAAAAACTGGCCCGCCTGTTTGCGGCGCCGGAAATTGAAACTGCACCGGTCGTTGCTCCTGCTTTCCCCCCCGGCGCTCCGTACCGAATTGGCTTTTTGGTAACCGGCAATCACGAACAGGGCGTTCTCTATTTTGTGGCCGGAATCATCAACCACCTGAACAACACCCTGTTTAACGTGTCTGTCATTTGCCCCGCCCCCGGCGTAGGCCGCATCCAACCTTCAATTGCCAATGAAAACGTCAACTTTGTAACCATCCCCCAAAACCTGGCCGGCGCCGCGCAGAAAATCAAAGCTGAAAAATTTAACCTGATTTATTTTTGGGAAGTTGGCACGGACACCCTCAATTACTTGCTGCCCTTTTACCGGCTGGCTCCGGTTCAGTGTGTTTCGTGGGGGATGCCAACCACCACCGGCGCGCCCGCCGTCGATTATTATATTTCCAGCCGCCTGTTTGAAACCGAAGAATCGAGGCAGCACTACAGCGAGCAGTTGGTACAATTGAGCGGAATTCCGGCCTGGTATCACCGCCCGCCGCTGCCGCCAACCTTGCATCCCCTGTCTCATTTTGGCCTGTCAGAAGGAGACCATCACTACCTGTGTTGTCAAAATTTAATGAAGCTGCACCCCGATTTTGACCGGCTGCTGGGCAGTATCCTGCGCCGTGATCCGTTGGGAAAGATTGTGCTGGTCAAAAGTGGAAAATCGTGGATTAATGAAGCGTTACAGCACCGGTTACGGCGCTCAAGGCCGGTTGGGTTCGACCGGATTCAATTTATCGACGGGCTGGATTACGGCGAATATCTGAGTTTATTGCAGGTAGCGGATGTGGTGCTGGACACCCTTTATTTTAACGGCGGGGCCACCACGCTGGAGGCGCTGGCGGTGGGAACACCGGTAGTTACCCTGCCCGGCAAATTTATGCGGGGCCGGATGACACGGGGCTGCTACCGGCTGCTGGGGGTGATGGATTGTGTGGCCCATTCTGCGGACGAGTATGTTGAAATTGCGGTGCGTCTCGGCACAAATCGCCCGGCCCGGGAGGCGCTTCGAGCCAAAATTCTGGCGGCCAACAATATACTGTTTGAAGATGCCAACGTCGTGCAGGAATTGGAACTGTTTTTTGTCCACGCTATAAAACAGGCCGGCGGCGAGCCGGCTGGAGACCGGCAGGCAGAGATGGAGCCGCAGCCCGCGCCGGAGGCAGAAGCCCTGCGGCAGCAAGGTTTGATGTTGAAAAATGAGGGGCGGCTGGAGGATGCGCTGGCCGCCTTTTGGCAGGCGCTGGCAATTGCCCCCGACTACGCGCCCGCCCACAACAATTTGGGCACGTCTCTGGCCGAGCTGGGAAACCCGGAAGCGGCGGCGCTCAGCCTGCAGCGGGCCATTCAATTGAAACCGGACTTTGCCCGCGCCCACTACAATTTGGGGCTGCTGCTTCAGCAGCAGGGCAAGCTGGATGCAGCGGCGCACTGCTACCGGCAAGCCCTGCAACTGCAGCCGGATTATCCGGCCGGGCATCGCAATCTGGCGGCGGTGTTGGTGGCCCGGCAGCAGTACGCCGCCGCCGAAATTCATCTGAAAAAAGTGGTCGCCGCTCAACCGGAGGATGCGGAAAGCCGGTACCATCTGGCGGTGGCTCTGGCTCGACAAAATAAATTTGAGGCCGCCACAGCCGGGTACGAAAACGCCCTGAAATTGATGCCGGAGAACCCTTTTTGGCGGCTGGAAAAGGAGATGCTTTGCCCGTCCATTGTGGCCAATAGCGCCGCCATCGATCGCTGGCGCACCCGCGCCGAGAAATTTCTGGCTTCCTGTGAGCCAGGCACAATTGATCTGCCGGCGTGGCTGCCGGAAATCTTAAAATACCAGGCGCAGCCCCCCTTTCATATTCAGTATCAGGGCAAAGATAACCGGGGGTTGAAAGCTGCGTATGCTCGCCTCTTTTCTGCCGGAGACGTGCAGTTTGCGGAAAATACGCCGCCAAATGCAAAATTACGTCTGGGCTTTTTTGTGGATGCTCAAAATGAGGCCGTTTTTTTGAGGCTGATGGGGGGCGTCATCAACCATCTGCGCTTGCCGGCGTGTGAAATTACGGTCATTGGCTCGGCGGCCGGGATTGATTTTCTTGGCTCCCGCATCACAAACCGGGCGGTTGGTTTTTTGCAAATCCCGGCGGATTTTGGCGGGGTGATTGAAACCATCAAAGCTGCCCGCTTCGACCTGCTCTATTTTCTGGAGGTTGGCAGTTCTACGTTAAATTATTTCCTGCCTTTCTTCCGGCCGGCACCGGTGCAGTGCGCCTCGTGGGGCGTTACTGAAACCAGCGGCATCCCCCAGGTGGATTATTATTTCTCCAGTGAGTTTTTTGAAACCGCAGAGGCCCCCGCGCACTACACGGAGCGGCTGGTGCTGTTAAAAACATTGCTTTCCCGCTTTCCCCGCCCGGCGCGGCCGGCACAGCCCAAAACGCGCCTTGAGTTTGGCCTGCCCGAACAGGCCCACCTTTACCTCTGCCCGCAAAGCCGGCTGAAATTTCACCCGGATTTTGATGCGCTGGTGGCTTCGGTGTTACGGCGGGACCCGGCCGGGCAGTTTGTGGCGGTCTCTAAAAAAATAGTGGGATGGCAGGATGGGCAGTGGTTAGCTCGCATGGGGCGGGCCTTTCCTGATGTTACCGGCCGTATTCAAATTTTGCCGGAGCAAAGTTACGGCGACTATCTGGCCCTGTTCAGCGTGGTTGATGTCGTGCTGGATACCGTTCATGTTAGTGGCGGAATGACCAGTTACGATGCGCTGGCCTTTGGAACGCCCATTGTCACGCTGCCCACTCAATTGATGCGGGGCCGGATAACGCAGGGCTACTACCAAAAAATGGGCGTGCTGGATTGTGTGGCCCGTGATGCCGGGGACTATGTTGACATTGCGGTCAGGTTGGGCGCCGACCCCGTTTACCGTCGCCAAATCAAAGCCAAAATTATGGCGGCAAATAACGCATTGTTTGACGACGATGCCGTGGTGCGCGAATACGAGCGTGTGTTCCGGCAAATCCTGGCCGCCCCCGAAAATCATCAACCTGAGAGAATCACGCCTCACGCCTCACGCGCTCAAGTTTCTCAGCCGCTCGATTCCACCGCCGTCGATTCAATTTTGCAGCGCGGGCTGGCCCTGTGGCGAACCGGTCAATTTAATGAAGCAACCCCCTGTTTTGAGCGGGCTGTCCGGTTGTTTCCGCAGAATGTGGCGGCGCACCGGTATTACGGCCTGGCCTTAAAAAAGCAAGGCAAATTGGGTGAGGCGGAGCGATGCTTTCGGCGGGCGCTGGAGATTCAACCTGAATATGTGGAGGCGCAAAATAATCTGGCCACCACGCTGGCCGAACAGGGTAAACTGAATGAGGCCGCGGCTTGTTTTCGGCAGACACTTCAACTGAAACCGGATTACGCCAGAGCACACAACAATCTGGGCCTGATTTCAGGGATGCAAAACCAGGCCGAAGCCGCCATTGAGCATTACCGGCGAGCTTTGCAAATTGACCCCGCTTACGTAATGGCGCATTACAATCTGGCTACCGCGCTGGCGGCTCAAAACAAGATTCCGGCGGCGCAAAGCAGCTTCCGGCAGGCGCTGGCTTTAACCCCCCAAAACACCCTCTGGCGTCTGGAAATGGATATGCTCTGCCCGGCAATTATGGCCAGTACCGGAGAAATTGCTACCTGGCGCAACCGGCTTGAGAACGCCCTGAACGCCTATCCTGAAAAAAGTATCAAATTAAGCGACGGGTTATCGGCGGCATCCGGCGCAATATACAATATTTGTCCCCCGTACAATCTGGCCTACCACGGGCAGGACGAGCGTCCATTTAGAGAGAAGTTTGCCGCGCTAATTGACGCGCCGCCGGCAATTGTTCGGCCCCGCGCAGAAGGCCGGTACCGGATTGCGTTTTTGGTGACTAAAGAACACGAGGCCATTTTTGTAAAATTGATGGGGGGCATGCTCGATCAATTCCGGGCGGGTGATTGGCAGGTGTCGATTATTTGCCCGCAAATCAGCGTTGAGCGCATCCGCCCAAACTTAAAAAACGAGCAGATTGATTTTATTACCATCCCGGAAAACGTGATGCAGGCCGTCAATGTCATCAGGCAGAAGCAGCTTGACCTGATTTACTACTGGGAGGTGGGCAGTGACGCGCTTAATTATACCCTGCCCTTCTTCCGGCCGGCGCCGGTGCAGTGTACTTCGTGGGGGCTGTCGCTGACCAGCGGTATTCCGCAGATGGATTACTTTATCTCCAGCGAACTGCTGGAAGCGGATAACGCCGAGAGACACTACACCGAGCAGTTGGTCAAATTCAAAACGCTGCCGGCCTACTACTACCGCCCGCAATTGCCCGTTCCCCTGAAAAGCCGGCAAGAGTTTGGGCTGCCGGACAGAGCTAATCTCTACCTCTGCCCCCAAACGCTGATGAAATTCCACCCTGAGTTCGATTGGATTTTGGGCCAAATTCTGCGGGGCGATCCAGATGGCCGGCTGGTGCTGTTAACCGGTACAAAAGAGGCGTGGGTTCAAGCCGTCAGCCATCGACTTGGGCAGACGCTGAACGATGTGCTGGGCCGGGTGCAGTTTTTGCCGCCGCTGGCCCGGCCGGATTACATCAACCTGATGGCTATTGCCGATGTGATGTTGGATACCCTCCACTACAGCGGCGGAAACACTTCTCACGAAGCGCTGGGCAGCGGCACCCCCATTGTTACGCTGCCCGGCAAATTTCTGCGGGGGCGGCTGACGCTGGGCCGGTACCAAAAAATGGGCGTGGCGGATTGTGTGGTGTGGAGCAGGGAAGCGTACGTGGAGAAAGCGCTGCAACTGGGGCAGGATCAAGCCTATCGGGCGGCGGTGCGGGCCAAAATTCTGGCTGCCGCCGGTGCGCTGTACCAGGATGCGGGCGCTGTGCGGGAAATGGAACAATTTTTCAGATGGGCTATCGAGCGGGCGCGAATGGGCGAATGAGCGAGGCAGCAAATCAGCAAGGCTATTGGCGCTATGGAATGGTGCGTAAATAACTTGCCCAATTGGTAATGGCAACATAGTGCGTATTACGTACTCCGTAAAGAGCAAAATTTACGCAATACGAGAAAATGGGTAAGTTAATTAATTCTCATTCCTATGTGTTTTTTCGCTCATTTGCTGACTCGCTGATTTGCTGATTAAAAACGATGAAAACATTAGCCATAGCTGTAGAACACCATCAGGCCGGCAGATTAACGCAGGCTGAGCCGTTGTATCGCCGGATTTTGCAGGCCGATCCGGGATGCGCCGATGCCTGGCATTTGCTGGGATTGCTTCTGCACCAGGCCGGGCAGAGTGAGGTGGCCGTTGAGTACATCAATCGGGCAATTGCGCTGCAGCCCAAAAATGGGGTGTACCACAAGAATTTGGCGGTGGTGTATCAGAAAACCGGGAGGTTAGCTGAGGCCGCTGACCGGTACCGCGCGGTGTTGGAACTGAACCCTCAACAGGCAGAAATTCATTACAAGTTGGCGCTTGTGCTCCGCCAACTGGGGCAGGTTGAGGCTGCAATATCCGGCTTTCAAGCTGTTTTGGAACTTCAGCCTGACAACATTCAGGCCAATTACAATCTGGGTGTCCTTTTTGCCGGGCAGGAGCAGTTTGAGCGGGCCATTACCCATTTTCAGCAGACGCTCCATCTTCAACCCGACTTTGCCAAAGCCTACAATAATCTGGGGGTGGCGCTGGACAGAACAAACCGGCTCGATGCGGCTATTGCCAATTACCGGCAAGCGCTTCAGCGTCGGCCGGATTACGTTGAAGCCCTCAATAATTTGGGGGTTGCCCTGGGCAAGCAGGGAGAAGTTGACGAAGCGATAGCCTGCCTCAAACAAGCGGTGCATCTGAACCCCGCTTATGTGGAGGCCCATTTTAATCTGGGAAACAAATTCCGGGCATTGGGCGACCTGGAGCAGGCCGCGGCAAGCTACCAACAGGTGCTGCACCTTTGGCCCGGCCATGTGGGGGCGCAAAACAATCTGGGGGTGATTTTTCTGACGCAGGGCCGGCTGCATCCGGCAGAGAAATTATTTAGGCAGGTGCTGAACGCGCGCCCCAACGAAGCGGAAGCGTGCTACAATTTGGGCGTTGTGTTGAAGGAGAAAGATGAAATCGAGCCGGCCCGGGAATTGTACCGGCAGGCGCTTGGTTTAAAGCCCGAAAAGATTCTCTGGAAATTGGAAAGGGATATGCTGTGCCCGGCCATTATGCCCACCCGGCAGGCTATCGAGCGCTGGCGCAGGGAATTTGCGGATGCGCTGGATAACTATCCCCCCGGCGGTATCAATCTAACCGCGCTGCTGCCCGATATTCCCGCTTCCAAAGCGCAGCCGCCGTTTGCGCTTCATTATCAGGGGCAAAATGATTGCTTTATCAAGGCTAAATATGCGGCGCGATTTGCCGTGGCTGGCCAGGCTTCGGGGGCACTCAAACCTCACCCGGAAACCGGCGCATCCACCGGAAAATTGCGACTGGGTTTTTTTGTGAGCTTTAAAAATGAAGGGCTGTTTTTAAAGCTGATGGGCGGTGTGATCAATCAATTAAACCCGGCTGATTTTGAGGTGACCATTATTGGCCTTGCAAAGAGCCTTGGCTTTAGCCGGGCCCGAATTCAAAACGATGCCGTTTCTTATTTGCCCATCACCCTGGATTTAAAATTGGCCGTTCAAAAAATCAGGGCCGCAAATTTTAATCTGATCTATTATTGGGAAGTGGGCAGTAACGCCGTCAACTATTTTTTGCCCTTTTTTCGGCTGGCCCCGGTTCAATGCACGTCGTGGGGCGTAACGGAAACTACCGGGGTGCCGGCCATTGATTATTATATTTCCAGCCGATTTTTTGAGGCAGAGGGCGCTGCCGCCCACTACACGGAGACGCTGGTTCAACTGGACACGCCGCTTAGCATCTACACCCGCCCGGAAATGCCGGCTAACCTGCGTACGCGAGACTATTTTAATTTAGCTAAAGAGGCCCACCTGTATCTGTGTCTCCAGAGTCGCCGCAAATTTCATCCCGATTTTGATAAGCTTGTGGCCCAAATTCTGCGCCGCGATCCGGCGGGGCAACTGGTGCTGGTGAGCCGCGAAAGCCAAACACGGCACGACCAACTGTGGCTTACCCGGCTGCAAACTATCGCCCCGGATATTGTTGGCCGGGTTCAATTTTTGCCCCGGCAGGATTATCAGGAGTATCTAAACTTGATTGCCGTGGCCGATGTGCTGCTGGACACGCTTTATTTCTGCGGCGGCATGACCACGTATGATTCTCTGGCGGTGGGCACACCGCTGGTCACTTTGCCGGGGGAGTTTATGCGGGGGCGGATGACGCTGGGCTGTTACCAACAAATGGGGCTGCCGGATTGCGTGGCTGCCGGGCCGGATGACTATGTGGAACTTGCGCTCCGGTTGGGTACAGGCCGCGCCTATCGGAACGCAATCAAGGCCAAAATTCTGGCGGCCAACGCTGCGCTGTACAAAAACAAGGCTGTGGCACGCGCCTACGAGCAGTTTTTTAAGCAGGCAATTGAAACTGCTCAATCGGACTGACTGATGAAATCAAACCCAGAACTAAGATTTAGCGACAAAAATCCGCCAAAATCCTGGCCCCCTGTGTCGTTGTGCATGATCGTTAAAAATGAGCAGGAAAATCTGGCCGGCTGCCTGGAATCGGTTGGGGATTTTGCCGGCGAGATGATTGTGGTCGATACCGGCTCAACCGACAACACGGTGAAAATTGCCCAATCGTGTGGGGCGCGGGTTGAACATTTTACCTGGATCGATGATTTTTCTGCGGCCCGTAACGAATCGCTCAAATACGCCGGCGGCGACTGGATTTTTTGGATGGATGCTGATGACAGGATTTCTCCGAATGAATTGATTAGGCTAAAAAATGCGCTGGTTTCCGGCCGGGCCGAGGCCTACTTCTGTTCTATTATAAGCGGGGTGGGCGCTGAAGCCGGTACGCAATCCAAAACGATTCACTTGCGGCTGTTTCCCAACCGGCGCGGTATCTGTTTTGTAAATCCCATTCACGAAGACCCAACGCCGGTAGCCCGGCAGTTGGGGTTAAGTCTGGCCTACACCAACATAACTATTCATCATGGTGGCTACACCGCCGATGCTGACGCAATGCGGGCCAGAGGCGTCCGCAACGAGCAAATTGTGCGACGGGCCATAGCTGCGGAGCCGGCCAACCCCCGCCGGCAGTACGATTTGGCGGCGGCCTTAAATTTGCAGGGAGATTATCAGGGTGTGGTCGAACAACTGGAACCTTTGTTAGCCACTCCTCCCGCAGCGTTAGATAGAGATACAGCCCTCTATCACGCGTTTGTCCTGTTGATTTCAGCCTACGGCAAACTGCGCCAACCCGCCGAGACCTTTCAAACGCTCGACCGGGCGCTGGGGATTTTTCCCGAACGACGTCATTTGAGGATTACGGCCGGCATTCTTTATTGGCAGCAAAACCGGATGGAGCAGGCAATTGTGGCCTTCGAGCGGGCGCAAACGCTGCCTGCAACCTCTGATGCGTTGGGCTATACCCACGCCCCCGGAGAGCTTGAAAAATTGCTCAGCCGCCCCTATCTGCTGGTGGGCGCGCCGGAAAAAGCCAAAAAGACCTATTTGGCAATGTTAGCCCAAATGAAAAAGCGACGGCAAGCCACCCCCGCCCGGCAACTGCAACAGGCTCAAAATTTTTTTGATGACGAACAGCTTGACCGGGCGAAGACGATGTTGTCTGCAACCGCAATCACAGACCCGGCCGCATTGCGGTTACTGTATCGTGTAGCGGTGCGGGAGCAAGCCTGGGGACAGGCCCTCTTCTATTTGCTGGATGCCATTATTTTAAGCGAACCCCAGGCGGGAGAGTGGGTGGAAGTGGCCCAGGTAGCCTTGCATGCCGGTGAAGGAGGCATCGCCGAGCGAGTTTGCGCCCTGGCTCTGCCGCAAGCGCAGAGCGTTGAGCAACAGGTAATTATCTATAATTTGTTGGGAATGAGCGCCTTCCAGCGGAAAAACCCATCTCTGGCGATAGAATATTTTATTCGCGCAATGGTGCTCAACCCGGAAAACGAAGCGGCCACCAACAATTTAAGCAACGTGGCGCGGGCTGTGGGGCTTTCTCCCCAGGCTGCCATCCGGGAACAAGCCCGGCAATGGCTGGCGCGTGGAGAAATAAATTGGGTGGAGCAATTGCTCGCCTGGTATGTTACCGCCCATCCAAATGATGCTGAAGCTTACAGGCTGCTGGCGGTAACGCTGCAAAAACTGGACCGCGAGGAAGATGCGCTGCAAGCCTGGCAAGTTGCCCAACAACTGGAAACATCGTGACTTTCCTCGTTTCCACACTCTGCGTGGGAACGGGGAAAATGTTGTGGTTGACCACGGAAATTCCCGGAGAGCCGATACCGAAACATGAATAAAGAATAATGGCTGACAGTAATATTTTACATCTATCTTTTGCTGATAACGCTGCCCCCTTGTCGTGGCCGGCAGTATCGCTCTGCATGATTGTAAAAAACGAAGAAGATAATCTGGCCGATTGCCTGACATCGGTGGGGGATTTTGTTAGCGAGATTATTGTGGTTGATACCGGCTCAACCGACCGGACCGTGCAAATTGCTCAATTGATGGGCGCGCGCGTTATACATTTTTCCTGGATTGATGATTTTGCTGCGGCCCGCAACCAGTCGCTCAAATATGCCGCCGGCGACTGGATTTTTTTACTGGATGCTGATGACCGCGTTGTCGCTAACGAATGTATTCGGCTGAAAAATGTAGTGGCTTCAAACCAGGCCGACGCCTATTTTTGCCGGGTTGTCAGCGCGGTGGGCGACGGCAGCGGCAATACCACCACAATTTCTCAATTGCGCCTGTTTCGCAATTATCCGGGCATTCAATTTCAAAATCCCATTCATGAAGAGGCGGTATCTTCAATGCTGCGGCTGGGTTTAACCCTTGCTCACACAAATGCCGGCATCAATCATGCGGGGTATGTGACCGATCCGGAGTCAATGCGGGCCAGAGGACGCCGTAACGAAAAAATTATTCGTAAAGTTATGGGACGCAAGCCGGGAGATTATCGGTTTCATTATTATCTGGCCACAGCCCTCCAGATGCAGGGGGATTATTCCGGTACCATTGAACAAATCCAGCTGTATCTGGAGGGCTTGCGCCGGAGTTCGGGCGGCAACCGGGAAAATGATCACAGGTATCACGCGCACCTTTTGCTTATATCAGCCTGCGATAAATTGGGGAATAAAACAGAACTATTGCAGGCGTTGGATTGGGCGCTGGAGATTTTTCCGGATCGACGACATTTATGGACGCTGGCCGGGTTGCGTTATCTTAAGCTGGATATGCCAAAGGAGGCAGTTGCCGCATTGGAACAGGCAATCAGGTTATCTCCTGATTCTGATGCGGTGGGCTTTAGGTACCAACCCGGTATTCTTGAGAAGTATTTGAGTCGCAGCTATATGCTGATGGGAAACCGCCAAACCGGGTTGGGGCAAACGATAGAATATTTTGCGCAGGGCGCCCTGGCTGATGCCAACAACACAGCCGCCCTTGAGCAATTGGCCGAAGTTGCTCTGGCCAACGGAATTTCCCCCCCAGCCGCCCTTCGGCAGCAAGCCCAACAATGGATAAGGTTGGGCGAGTTGAATTTGGCGGAACGGCTGCTTCATCGCCATGTTTCCGAATACCCTACCGACTCTGAGGCATACAAACTTCTGGCGGTCACGCTGCAAAAACTTGGCCGCGAGGAAGAGGCGGCGCAAGCCTGGCAAAAAAATCAGGGCGGATAGATCTCTCAAACTGACAAAACATTACAAATCTTATGGTTGAATGTAAATGTTGACCCCCTCAAACAGGCCAAATTTTGAGGGTTTTTTATTTGAAACGTAAAAGTTCCGTAAATATTGCTGAAAAAGCTAAAGTCCCGAAGTCTATTGTCGATAATAGAACTACACAACAAAATAAGTACAAAATTATGAGCAAAGGGGTAATGTATACACGTAAAAAGGACAAAACAGGTAAATCGACAGGAAAAGTGTCTGAGGTTTGGAACTGCCACCCGGACAGGTAAAAGGTAGCAGGCAGTTCAAATCGGCAAAAGTTAATTTAACATCTTAAATCAAAAAAATTTTTTGGCCATTGGGTAAGGATACCCATATAAATACACACGGAGGTTATTTAAAATGGCACAAGCAGATTTCACTCGTATAAGAACTAACATTGGCGCACTCAATGCGCTGCAATCCCTCAGAAACATCAACTCAAAGTTAGGCGTTCATCAAAATCGGTTAGCAACCGGTAAACGCATTAACACCGCCGAAGACGATCCCGCCGGCCTGACCATCGCCACCAAGTTCAACGCCCGTTCCGAAGGCTTGAAGCAAGCATTGTCTAACATTGGCGATGCCAAAAGCTTGCTGTCCGTCGCTGAATCGGGCTTGAGCCGGATCAATGACATTCTGATCCAGATGCGCAACAAGGCAGAAGCCGCCGCCAGTGATACGCTGGGTGTAACCGAGCGTAACGCGGTAGTGACCCAGATGCAGGCTTACAGCCAGCAGATCGATGACGTTGTTGACCAGACCAAATGGAATGGCCGGCGACTGATTGACGGCACGTTTGACACGGTGTCGCTCACGTTCCAGACCGGCGCAGACCAGGGTGACATTACCGAACTGGACGGCCTGGTTGATGTGACGGCATCCGAAACAGCCGGCCTGGATATCATTTCCACGTCTGCCGCTTCGAACGAATCATCGAACATAGGCGTCGCCGGTGGCAAGCTTGCCGCCGTTACTGCCGGAACCGATGTTAATTCCGGGGGTTACAACATTACCGTAACCGGCACCGACAGCACGGCCATGACCGTTACCTTTAAAGGGGGTGGCAAAACCCAAACTACAACCTCAGACCTGTCTGCGGCCGCCACAATGGCCTTTGACAGCGCCAAGTTTGGCGCCACCGTTTCGGTGGGCCTGGCTGCCTTTGACGATAATGACTCGGTCTTTGAGCTGGGTGTGGTTGGGGTTAACAAAACAGGTGACTACGGTCTGGTTACCAATAGTGACACGCTGATCACCGGGACGGCCGACGCTTCCGAGTTTGCAACCTTTATGACGGACCTTAACAACAAGTTGGACACCGTTTCTGAGCAGTTGTCTCGAGTGGGCGCGCTATCCGGCCGGTTAACCTTTAAGGAAGACCAGGTTTCCATCTCCCAGATCAACGTGGAAGCATCCTACAACCGGATCATGAACGCTGATATGGCCTTTGAACAACTGGAAGCTACCAAGTTCAGCATCTTGCAGCAGACATCAATCACGATGTTGGCCCAGTCTAACACTGCTCCGCAGAGTATTCTGAATCTCTTCCAGTAGGCATAGTCAGATAAACTAAATGTACCAGCAGATCAGGGGGGCAATTAGCCCCCCTGATTATACCCCCCAAACAAACTATTCTGACAAAGGTTATGATAAGGAGTGAATGATGTCGTTTGCACAAAATGCTGCATACACCTATAGAGCAAACCAGGTTTTCGGCGCCAGCCCGCTGGAACTACTGATAATGGGTTATGACGCGGCCCTGATTGGTTGCGGGCAGCGTGACCTGGAACGAACCATTAAAGCCCTTTCTGTTTTACGAGAGGCTTTGGATTTTAACTACGACGAAGATATTGCAATGGGTTTCTTTAAATTGTACCAATATTGTGCCGACCTGGCCCGCAAGGATGAATTTGACGAAGCCGCTCATCTATTGCGCGAATTGCGTAATACCTGGGTCCAAGTCAAGGAACAATACGAACCGGCGCACCAACCAATCTCGGCTCCCCAACAGCGAACACCAGTTATGGCCACGCCGAGCTTGATGGGCGTGTCGGCTTAGGCCGGGGAGGTTAGGATATGAGTATTGGTGGAGTATCCGGAGCATCATTAAGCAGTGCTGCCGGCATTGAACAACTTATTCGGTTGACGTTGGAGTCAGAACGGCAGCCGGTTGTTCGACTACAAGAAGAAAAAAGCAATCTTGAAATCAAGCAGGCTATTTATACAGACATAAAACTCAAAGCAGAGGCGTTACGGTCATCCCTCCAGGATATTATCGGTACATCTGATACTGCGCCTAAAGGTGGAGCGCTGAATGAGTATGCCGCGACCCTGAATACCAGTGGTGGCGGTACCCACGCGCTGGACGTTTCTGTAGACAATAACAACACCAGTATCAGCGCCGCTACCTACAACATAACCGTAAATACGCTGGCCACGGCAGATAGTTACAGTTCTACCCAGCAAGCAGACACGACGTCAGCGTTGGGGTTGTCGGGCAATCTAATCATCAATGGGCAAACCATTGCCGTGGCCACCGCTGATAGCCTGACAGTTATCCGGGATGCAATTAACAACGTAGATTTTAAAGGCGCAAGTGTAGAAGAAGTTTCGGCCAGTATTGTAGATAACAAACTGGTGCTAACCAGCGTAAATACCGGTACAGATGCCGCAATCTCAATTACCGGCGATCCAGGGCTGGGGCTTGCTCAAATAGGCAGTGGCCCCAGCAATGCCTCACTAACCGTCAACGGGCTAAGTGTTACCAGACAAAGTAACACCAACCTGAAAGATGTTGTCGAGGGGCTTACGTTTGATCTGAAAGAGGCGGGGGTTACCACTGACGTTACAATAGGCAAAGATAACACCCAGATTAAGGACAAGGTCAAATCCTTTTTAACAAATTTTAATGATCTCATTAATCACCTCAAACTAAAAACCGAACCTCAACTGGATGAAGCGGCCAGCGGAGAAAACCCCGTTTATAAAGCGGCCCCGCTTGGCCGTGATCTGAGTATGAAAACGCTTCGCTACAATTTGTCGTCAAAACTACTGGCTTCTTTTGGTAGTGCGGCCAGCGGCGACCCCCGTAACCTGAGCGAAATTGGGGTTGATCTGGATGATAACTTAAATTTTGAACTAAAAGATAGCAGTGCCCTTACCGATGCCCTGGACGACAATTTTCAGGGCGTTGAAGATTTGTTAAATTACGTGTTGGGAGATATAGAAAGTTCTCTGACTCCATATGTTGACGGGAACACCTCTATACTTTCTACTTCATCAGATGGTATCGATGAGCGAATTGAATCGATAGACGATCAGATTGACAGCTACGAGAGTCGGCTTACCCGCCGCGAAGAGGCATTACGACGGCAGTACTATGGGCTGCAATCGCAGCTTATTACGTTACAGTATAATTTTCAAACCACGCAGGCAGCTATGTTTGGGTCTCTGTTTGGTAATACCGGTAACAATGTGAACCAACAGTCTTAGCAGGAGGTATAATTATGATAGAACCTATCAAGCCGGTGGAAGGGTCAATAAAAGCTTCCGAGGGGCAATCTTCAGCCCTGGCAGAAGTAGTCAGGGCGCGTTACTGGAAACAATTGGCGCAAAAAATGCCGCCGGTAGAGTCTAGCGAAGAGTCCTCGCAGCCGAAAGGCAAGCCTAACGGTCAGGTAGAAGCAAAAGTTTTGCCGCCAACCATTCACAGCACATTTGCGGAATTTGAAATTAACCGGGACACGGCGGAAGTGCTGGTGCGCATCTTTGATGCCGATAGCGGTGACCTGGTTCGTACAATTCCCCCCGATCAATTGGCAAAAGAGATTGTAGAGGGTAAACTGTTTCCTAATCAGTTGCGCCGCAAAGCCGTATTCGTTTGAGACATACAGCCCGCTACAATGTCAGAGATCAAGGTTTGAATTGTGTCTAACCGAAGTAATATGGATTACGTTCACCAACCGCAACCGGGAAATAATTACACTTACCCTCAGTTTATTATCGATGAGAAAACAGGTCGGGTAGAAGTGAACTTTATTGATTGGGCCAGTGGCCGGGTGGTACGCCATATTCCCGCGGCAGAATTAAGCAAAATTGTTAGAAGCCAGGGACTGGTTCCTGGTGTGCAATTTCAATAAATGCACTGGAGTTGCTGCAATGCCAAAATCGACTGGACTTGACCTCCCCGTGAGGCAGGAACAGCAGGCGTCATCGCCAGAAGTTGATCGACACAGTACTACAACAGTGGTTTCAGATACAAGCATTTTCAAGCGATGGTCTATTTTTGCGGCCATCCTTGTTCTGTTTTTAAGCAGTTTGGCTTGCCGGCTGGAGTTTGGTTTTGGCCGAGACGAGTCTGCTCAAACCGAAACGCCAACATCAGAGATTGTTGTCTCTTTGCCCCCAACAAAGGAAATTGCGGCCATCCAACCAACGCCTTTAATTGAGGATGCAGCTCAAGACAAGGTATTACCTGCGGCATCGCCAACCGTGGCCTCACCTACGCCGTTGCCGCCTGCGCCTACGGCCAGCCCCACAATAAATTCAAAATTAGTGCCCACAACCATTGCAGAAGAAGATGAAAACGGGGTGCCGGGAGAACCTGCTTCAACGCCGGGCATTAGGCCTACTGCAACCCCAATACCGTTTATTCCGGCCCGGTATCCTCCTGAAAAAATTATAGTGCCGGCCATTGGTGTGGACGCGCCTGTAGCTTCTGCGGGGTGGGTCATTAAAGAAGATGACGGTGCGCCTACCTCACTGTGGGATATTCCAATGAATGCCGCCGGGTGGCACAAAAACAGCGCATTGCCGGGACACGGTAATAACGTTGTGTTATCCGGGCATCATAATTTGGGCAGCGAGGTCTTCCGTAATCTGGTAGATTTGAAGGTTGGTGACGAAATTGTGCTGCAAGCCGATGCCTACGAGTACCGTTATCAGGTTACCGACCGTTTTATTGTGCCCGAACGTAACGCCCCCGAGGAACAACGCGCCCAGAATGCGCAGTGGATTAACCCCACCGTTGATGAACGAGTTACCCTGGTTACGTGTTGGCCATACAACGATAACAGCCACCGATTAATTGTGGTAGCAAAACCCACCGGGTTCAACGAGTTTTGATTTTACCTCATTCGCTGTTGTTGCCCCTAACCCACTTCACAACATGTCATTTCGGCCCCCGAAGGGGACAAATTCATATTAGACATTTATATACCTATTAGTCTTATGTCACCCAGAAAGAGCAGGGCCTACGGCGGAATTAAAGGATTTTTAGCCTGTCATTCAGAGAAAATCCTGCTCTACACGATGGGGACAAAAACGCATTTCAATGTTTTAAACAGGGGCCAGGCTATTCCGGCCAAATTTGAAGTTGCCCGGCCGGCCCTGTTTTAATGTTTTCCAGGGCAACTGCTTGCAATTCTTGCCAATCCTTTTCATCATACCTGTAGCCGTGTTTTCTGGCCCACTGCCGCGATGCCTGACTGACAATTATGATGGCGTTTGGGTGCCCCAGTTCGGCGTGATATTTTCCTTCTTCGTAGAGGGCCTCGTAAATGTTTTGGCTGGTGTACCCGTCCAGATTGTCATCTGCCCAATTAACAAATTCATCAGCCGCATCAGATTGTTGTTCGTAAAAGAACATCCGAATCTTTTGCTGCAATGTAAGCGGTGTTTCCAGACTGCAAGCCATAGACAACAGGACTATAATTAATGGCGCTGTTATGAGTAGAATTGATTTTTTGCGGTTAGCAATTGAGGCCATTTGTAGTTCCCTTTTTTATTCGTAACCATTCACTCCCCACCCCCCTCAACCCCCCCCCGTTTACGGGGGGAAGTTCAAAAACTCTCCCCCCTCGTGAGGGCGACCGCACTCCCTAATGGTCGAGGTTGGAGGGGGGTG